>DASXRB010000166.1:0-8901 GCA_036506875.1 Kribbellaceae bacterium
TCCTGTTGCGCCGGTCGCTGCGCGACCTGGACTCGGTGACGCCGAAGCTGCGCGACCTCGGAGCTCGCCACGTCCGGTACGGCGCCCAGCCCGAGCACTACCCGGTCGTCGGGAAAGTCCTGATCGCATCGATGGCGCAGATCGCAGGAGCCGCGTGGAACGTCGAGTACGAGCGGGCATGGACCGAAGCGGTCGCGATCGTCGCCGGTGCGATGCTGGACGGCGCCAGCAGCGTCGAGTCCGCGGCGTAGTCGTCGCGAATCTCCGCCGATCAGCTCAAGAACGCCGCGGTGGCCTCCACGAACCGGTCGGCGTCGTAGAGCCACGGGAAGTGCGCGGCTCCGCGCTGGATGACGAGCTCGGCGTTCGGGAACAGCCCGGCGAGCTCGGCCATCGCGCGAGGCGGGGCCCCCATGTCGGCCTCACCGGCGAGCAGCAGCACCGGCGACTCGAACCGGGCGAGCGCCGTACGGGTGGCGTCCGGGTCGAAGGCGCCGTCGGCGGCGTAGGCGGCCGCGGCCGCGTAGTTGCGCTGCTCCTCCTCGGCGGCCTTGTGCGCCTGGGTCACCTCGTCCCAGCGGCCGTACTGCAGAGGCGACATGGCCTGCCAAGCATCGGCGGTGACAGTGCCGCTGACGACCGACTCCAGAGCCGCGTACGCCGCCGCGAACCAGGGCTCGTCCTGGTGGATCTTCGCCGCCGCGAGCCGGTCGTCTCCGGCGATCTCGATCCCGACGGCGAACACGCTCGGCGTGATCAGCGCGAGCCTGCCGACGCGTTCCGGGTGGCGGGCCGCGTACAGCAGCGCCAGGTTCGCGCCGCCGGAATGCGCGAGCAGATCCACCCGGTCCAGGCCGAGGTGCTCGCGCAGAGCCTCGACGTCCTCGACGAGCCGGTCGCACCGGTAGGCCGCGGCGTCCTCCGGGGCCGGCGATCGGCCGGTGCCGCGGAGATCGAGCATGACCAACTGCCGGTGCGCCGACAGGCCACCGAGGTCACCGAGGTACGCGGAGGCCTGCATCCCGCCGGGCAGGCAGACGACAGGCCGGCCCTCTCCGACCGTGTGATACGCGAGCTTGGTCCCGTCATGCGCGGAGAAGAAGTCGGCCATGGCCAACACCCTTTCACCCAGACCGGCCAACTGAATTCCTCACCGTGCCGCGCCACCGACCAGGTCACCAGGGACCTGCTGCGCATGCTCGGCGTTCCCGCCGGCGACGCCCACGAGATCTGCCGACGACCGCTGCCCGACCTGGACGACGCCGGCGCAGGCCCTGGGCGGCGACCGGGCGGGCCTCGCGGACCGGCTGCTGGAGGCGATCACGGACCTGTGGGAGCACGCCGGCTTCAACCGGCTGTCACTGCAGGACGAGGACGCGCTGCGAGCGCTGCGGGAGTACCTCGACACCGAGGTTCTGCGCCGGATCGCTGAATATCTCGGCGGCCCGGACGCCACCGAACGCGCTACCGCCGCGGTCACCGTACTCGGCGGCCTGATCTACACCCGGTACCTCAACCCGCTGCCGTCCTCGACCCGGATGACCGCCGCCGGGATCCGCCGCACCCTCAGCCCTGCCCTGCGCGCGGCGCTCCAGCCGCGCCACCTCCAGCGCCCGGCGCTCGCAACCACCGGCCGCCGCTGACGCACGCCTCAGCCTCGCTCACCGCTGACGTCGCCGAGAACGCTGACGTCGCAGAGAACGTCGACGTACGACGCGGGGCGGGCGTAGCGTCGTACGCGCCGGCCGGCATGGGCGGATGGGCCGGCGACGACCCGAGGGGGTACGACGAGATGTTCGTTCAGGTGTTCCAGGGCCGGGTGACCGACCCGGCCGCGATGCGTGCCGCGCTGGACCGCTGGGCATCCGAGCTCGCGCCGGGCGCGGACGGGTGGCAGGGCTCGACGGCGGGAGTGACGGCGGACGGGCGGTTCATCGCGTTCGCCGGGTTCGCCTCGGCCGAGCAGGCGCGGCGCAACAGCGACCGGCCGGAGCAGGACCGGTGGTGGGCGGAGACATCGAAGCTGTTCGACGGCGAGGTGACGTTCCACGACAGCGACGACGTGTACGAGGAGAAGGTCGGCAGGCGACGCGACGCCGGCTTCGTGCAGGTGATGCAGGGTCGCGGCACCGACCCCGACCGGGCCCGGGAGCTGATGAGCGAGCGCCCGGACGATTGGCGAGCCTTCCGGCCGGACGTGCTCGGCAGCATCACGGCCCAGTACGGCGACGGCGAGTTCGCGACCGCGATCTACTTCACCAACGAGGCGGAGGCGCGGGAGTACGAGGCCAAGGAGCCGCCGCCCGAGCTCAAGGCCCAGATGGACGAGCTCAACTCGCTCGCCATGGGCCCGCCGGAGTTCTTCGACCTCACCGATCCGTGGATCTACACCCCGTAATCACGACTGAGGAAGGCTTGCCTCGCTTCACCGACTGTGTCGGTTACATCACATCGCAATAGCGCACAATTCGTGGCGGCGTAGCGACACGCCGCCACGAATTGGGAAATCTGTCAGGTGCGCACAGGAGTGTGATTGTGATCACAAGAACGACGCCTGCGCGCTGTCACCAGGCGTGACCTGCACGCCTGAGACATCGGTCGTTCACCTTCGCGTCGCCGAAGGAGAACCCTTGTCATGGCGCCTGAAACCGAGGATCTGTGCATGCCCGGGTTTGCGACGTAACCCTCCTGTTATACAGTCGTCGGCGGTTCGACAAACTCAGCCGGACCGCATGTGCGTCAACGCCGAGTCCTGCCAGGGCGCGCATGTTCCCCTCGAGCACTGAACGGCAGGAGCGGAGGACCCAGGAAGTTGGCCTCCCGGTCGAGCCAGGCCGGGGCGCTTGGGGTGAAGCCACCGAAAGGTGGCCGGGTGATCTCCTCATCCGAATCCGACAGCTAACTTCGCAGGCGTCGGGAGAGCAGCCATGCCCGTCAGTACCGGACGGACATCGCTTCAGCCTGGGCTCGACCTGCCCGTGCGAAGCGTGTCCCTCGCCCGTGTCCAGGAACGACAACAGGCGAAGCACCGCAAACCCAGGACGGCCGCCGCGCCCCGCGCCGCCGCCGCCATGACCCTCTCGGTCGGACTCGCGGTCGGCGCCACCGCGCTCGCCCCGGCCGGCACCGCAAGCGCCACCACCGCCGCGCAGGAGCGCGGCAACGCCGACATCGTCACGAAGCCGTGGCTTCGGTTCGGTGACTCCGGCACCGCTGTGCACTACGTGCAGGTGAACCTGCGCCGCGCACACCTCGACGTCCCGGTCAGCAACTGGTACGGCGCGGCGACCCGCGAGGCGGTCGCCGACCTCCAGCGCGCGATCGGCCTGCACCCGACCGGCACGGTGAACTCGCGCACCTGGAACGCGCTGTACGTCATCGACCGCTACGGGTACCCCAAGCCCAAGAACACCTTCAACAAGCGCGTGCTGCGCGAGGCGGCCAAGCTCAAGGGCACGCCCTACCGGTACGGCGGCACCACCCCGCGCGGCTTCGACTGCTCCGGCTTCACCCGGTACGTCTACACGTACGCGGGCAAGTCGCTGCCGCGTACCTCGCGCGCGCAGTACCGCACCGTCAAGCACATCTCGCGCGCCGCGGCCAAGCCGGGTGACCTGATCTTCTTCAAGAGCAGCAGCGGCCGGGTCTACCACGTCGGCATCTACGCCGGCGGGAACATGATCTGGCACGCGTCGAAGCCGGGCCGCCCGGTGGCGAAGGCGAAGATCTGGAGCAAGCGCGTGGCTTTCGGCCGCCGCTGAAACAGCACGCGCTGAACAACTGAAAGCGCGCCGGAGCGACCCCTTCCCCAAGGGTCCCCGGCGATCCGGGAACCGGCTGCTCGCCGCACACCCCCCACCCCTCCCCCCGAGTGGCGGGCAACGGTTCTCGCGGCCCTTGCGTCCGGAGAGGTGGATTCCCCCACCCCACTTCTCCGGGCGCAAGGCTTATCTCTAGGGTTGAGGCCGGCGTCGTGCGCGAGGATCGCCACCTGGACCCGGTTGGTGGCGTCGAGCTTCACCAGCACCCGCGACACGTGCGCCTTGACGGTCGCCTCGCTCATGAACAGCTCCCGGCCGATCTCGGCGTTCGACAGCCCGCGCCCGACCGCGGCCAGCACCTCCAGCTCCCGGTCGGTCAGCGACTCCAGCCGCTGCCGCGCCGCCCGCTGCCGGCCGGTCCGCCCGTCGGCCGCGAAGTGCCCGATCAGCCGCCGTGTCACCCCGGGCGACAGCATCGCCTCACCGGCCGCCACCACCCGCACCGCCTGCACCAGCTCACGCGGCGGCGTGTCCTTCAGCAGGAACCCGCTGGCCCCGGCCTGCAGAGCCCGGAACACGTAGTCGTCGAGGTCGAACGTCGTCAGCACCACGACTTTAGGTGCCTCAGGCAACGACTGCAGCCGCGTGGTGGCGGCCAGCCCGTCCAGCCGCGGCATCCGGATGTCCATCAGTACGACGTCGGGCCGGTGCCGTCGTACCGCCTCGACCGCGTCGGCACCGTCCTCGGCCTCCCCGACCACCTCCAGGTCGTCGGCGGACTCCAGGATCATCCGCAGCCCGGCGCGCACCAGCGCTTCGTCATCGACGATCAGCACCCGGGTCACGTCGTACCTCCGTCCCACGGCAGCCAGGCTTCCACCCACCAGCCGCCACCGGCCGCCGGACCGGCCGTCAGCGTCCCGCCGGCCAGCCGCACCCGTTCGCGCAGCCCGACCAGGCCGGCGCCGGAGCCCGGCAGCAGCGACTCGGCCGCGACCGGCCGCTGGTTCGTCACGCTCACCGTCACACCCTGGCCGGCCGCGCCCGTCGCGACCACGTCGGTCGCCGCGCCGCGAGCGTGCTTGTGCACGTTGGTCAGCGCCTCCTGGACGATCCGGTACACCGTCCGTCCCAGCGGCTGCGGCAGGTCCGCGGGCAGGTCCACGGTCGAGTGGACGGTGACACCGGCGTCCCGGGACGCCGCCAGCAGCCGCTCCAGCCCGGTCGCGTCCGGCACCGGCGCCAGGTCCTCGCCGTCGGCGCTGACGTCGCGGCGCAGCACCCCGAGCACCTGGCGCAGGTCCTCCATCGCCTGTCGCGCGGTCTGCCGGATCAACCCGGCCGACTCCTCGACCTTCTCCGGGCCCACCGCCGGGTTGACCTCCAGGCCGCCCGCGTGCAGTGCGATCAGCGACACCTTGTGCGCGAGCACGTCGTGCATCTCCTGCGCGATCCGGGCCCGCTCGGCCAGCCGGGCCTGCTCGGCGCGCAGCTCGCGCTCGGCCTCGGCGCGCTCGGCCCGGAACCGCAGTGAGGCCAGCAGGTCCCGCCGGGTCCCGATGTACGCCCCGACCGCGACGAAGGACCCGACCACGAACGGCCCCGACACCAGCATCGGCAGCACGTTGCCCCCGTTGGCCACACTCGGGATGACGAACGCCGCGTAGGCCGCGAGCGACATCACGGCCAGCATCGAGTCCCGGCGCCGCACCGCCAGCGTCAGCAGCGCGAAGGCCAGCGGCGCGAACACCTCCGCAACCAGCTGGACCGCCAGCGCAACCACCGTCACCGTCACCGGCCGGCTGCGCCGCCACCACAGTGCCAGCGTGCCGACCGCGCCCGCGACCACGACGCTCCAGGCGCCGAACCGCTCGCCGAACCAGCCGCTGGGGCCGGCCGCCAGGGTACCGGCTGTCTCCAGTCCGGCGACGCCGATCAGCACCAGGTCGCGCAGCCGCGGCCCGTACCGCTCGAGCACGCGCCACACCCGCCGCAGCCGCTCCACCCGTTCAGCCTAGGGGTGTACGACGTGACCCCGCGTGAGCCGATCGTCTACCTCCGACGGCGGCGGCCACCGACTTTCGTAGGGGTCGGGAGCACCCGGCCGGCCGATGTGGCGGACCACCCCGCGCCGGGAGAGTTCTCGGCATGATCACAGTCGAGAACCTGACCAAGCGCTACGGCGGCCACACCGCCGTGAGCGACGTGTCCTTCAGCTGCGAGCCGGGCACGATCACCGGCTTCCTGGGCCCGAACGGCGCCGGGAAGTCGACCACCCTCCGGATGATGACGGGGCTGACGCCGCCGACGTCGGGTAGCGCGACGATCGCGGGCCACCGGTACGCCGACCTGCGCAACCCCGGCCGCGTCGTCGGCGTCATGCTCGACGCCGCCGCGCAGCACCCGGGCCGGACCGGACGGGAGACGCTCCGGCTCGCGGCCGGGCTGCTCGGCGTACCGAAGACGCGTGTCGACGAGATGCTGGAGCGGGTCGGCCTGGCCGGCGCCGAGAGCCGCCGGGTCGGCCAGTACTCGCTCGGCATGCGGCAGCGGCTCGGCATCGCCTCCGCGCTGCTCGGCGACCCGGCGGTGCTGATCCTGGACGAGCCCGCCAACGGCATGGACCCCGAGGGCATCCGCTGGATGCGCGGGCTGCTGCGGGACTTCGCGGCCCGCGGCGGCACCGTCGTGCTGTCCTCGCACCTGCTCGGCGAGGTGCAGGCCACCGTCGACCGGCTGGTCGTGATCGGCGGCGGCCGGATCGTCGCGAACGGCGACCTCGACGAGCTGCTCGCCGGCTCCGGCACCCACGTCCGCGGCCTGGATCCGGACTCGCTGAACACCGCGCTCACCGCCGCCGGGCTCGACCTCGAACCGCTGCTGGACGGCGGCTTCCGGGTCGACGCGCCCGCCGAGGCGGTCGGCCGGGCCGCCGCGGCCGCCGGCCAGGTCCTGCTCGAGCTGCGCGAGAACGACGGCGCCGGCCTCGAGGACCTGTTCTTCCAGCTCACCAGCTCGACGCCCGGGCAGGTGGCGGCATGACCACCACACACGCACCCACCGAGGAGACCTCGACCATGGCCACCATCACGTCGTACGACGTCACGACCGAGCAGCGCCCCCGCCATGCCGCACCGAACAGGCAGCCCGCACTGACGGCGGTGCCCGGGCAGAGCTTCCTGCGGCTGGTCCGCACCGAGCTGCGCAAGTCCGTCGACACCCGCAGCGGCCGGGTGCTGCTGCTCGGCATCCTGGCGCTCGCGCTGGCCGGGATCGGCTGGCGGCTCACGCACCTGAACGACGGGCCGGTGAGCTTCGAGATCTTCATCCAGACCTCGATGACCGGGGTGCAGCTGCTGCTGCCGGTGATCGGGATCATGGCGATGACCAGCGAGTGGACGCAGCGCACGGCGCTGACCACGTTCACGCTGTCGCCGCGCCGGGTGCGGGTGCAGCTGGCGAAGTTCACGGCGGCCGTGGTGCTGAGCGTGCTGGTGCTGACGGCCGTCGTCGCGCTGGTCGCGGGATCCACCGCGCTGGGAGGCGCGATCAGCGGCGACCAGGTGAATTGGGGTACCGCGCAGAGCGGCCTCCTCGACGGGCTGTCCGGGGTCTACCTGGCCAACGCGCTGAACGTCGTGATGGGCGCCGCCATGGGTGCGGTGCTGGCGCAGACCGCGATCGCGGTGGTCGTCTACTTCGTCGCGCCGACCGCATGGTCGTTCGCCGGGACGGCGCTGCTGAAGTCGAAGGCCGACTGGCTGGACGTGTTCGGGGCGTTCGGCAGGATCGCCGAGCGGGACATGGGCGGGAAGCTGCCCGAGTCGCTGACCGCGATCGCGTTCTGGATCGTGCTGCCGACCGTACTCGGCCTGTGGATCAGCTCACGGCGCGAGGTGAAATGACCGGATACCCGGGGCCCCGAGGTGTGTTGCTTGAGGGCTCCGGGTACCCTTGGACCACGAATACTGATGACAGATCCGTGGGCGCCACGCTGCGTACCCGGTTGACTTGTGCGAGGGGGTCGACGCTATGGGGCGCGGCCGGGCAAAGGCCAAGCAGACCAAGGTCGCTCGCGATCTTAAGTACCGCACCTGGGACACCGACCTGGACCAGCTCAAGCGTGAGCTGTCCGGCGAGTCCAAGGGCTCGACGTCGAACGGCGAGCACGACTCAGCCGACGACGACTACGAGGCCGACGAGTACGACTCCCGTCGGTACTGACCGGCACACACTCCCGTCCGGGCCCTCAGGGCTCGGACGGCTGCACGTGCTGTGACCGGACGACCCCGGAGAGCCGTCAAAATGTGCGCATGACATCGAGGCGTACGACGACGGGGCCGGCTGCCGCCGCACCACGGCAGCCGGATGTGGCGGGCAGTCCGGCGATCGCGGCGGAGCGGCGCCGGTGAGCGCCGACCTGCTGGCCGCGGTCGCGGCACTGGTGAGTCCGGTGGCGGCGCTGATCGGTGTGTGGATCGGTGCCGGCATGACCCGGCGGTCGGACCGCGAGCTCGACCACTGGCGACGCCGCGAGGAGACGATGCGGATGCTGCGCTGGGCCGGTGAGCAGCTGGACTCCGAGCACGAGGGCGTGCGCCGGCTGGGACTGGTGACGCTGTCCGAGCTGGTGCGGTCCGAGCTGCTGCAGCCGGAGGACGCGGCACTGGTCACCGAGGTCTTCGACACAGCGCTCGAAGAGTCACTCGGCTCGGCGTACGCTGAACTCGAGAACGCTGACGCCGAGGCAGTCCTGGAGGAGCCCGATGGCAAGTAAGCGTCGAGTGCCCGTGACCCGGGACCAGGTCGAGATCGCCAAGCTCGCCGTCGAGGTGGCGAAGAAGACCGGCCGCAAGCCCAACGCCGTCGCCGAGAAGGTCGCGAGGGCCGAGCCCTCCGCCGCCGTCCCCAGCACCGACTGAAGCAACCCGCGCATCGTCGGTCCCTTGTGAACCGGCGTGTCGCCGTTCGTCGGGCCCTCGTGACCACGGGCCACGTCGCGGCTGCAGTCGGTGGTCGCACAGCGCGCCCCGGGGCGTCGTACCCCTTGTCGGGTCATTGCACAGGGCATGACCTGTTCAACGACCCGGCGGGGAGATCACATTCACGAGTTCGTGTTCACGGCGATCGCGGCGGATGG
>DASXRB010000167.1:0-1846 GCA_036506875.1 Kribbellaceae bacterium
AGACCGGCTCGAACATGGCGTTGGCGAACCGCAGCGCCAGCATGTTCTGCACGGTCTCCTTGCCGAGGTAGTGGTCGATCCTGAACACCGCCTCAGGCGGGAACACCTCCTCGACCACCCGGTTCAGCTCGCGGGCGCTGGCCAGGTCGTGCCCGAACGGCTTCTCCACCACGACCCGGCGCCAGTTGCCGGGGATCTCGTCGGCCAGCCCGTGCTCGGCCAGCTGCTGCACCACCTGCGGGAACAACCCCGGCGGGATCGACAGGTAGAACGCGTGGTTGCCGCCGGTGCCGCGCGCGGTGTCCAGGTCGTCGACCGTCTCGCGGAGCCGCTTGAACGCCTCGTCGTCGGTCAGGTCACCGGGCACGAACCGGAACCCCCGGGACAACTGCTGCCACACCTCCTCGCGGAACGGCGTGCGCGCGTACTCCTTCACCGAGTCGTGCACGACCTTCGCGAAGTCCTGGTGGCTGTAGTCGCGACGCGCGAACCCGACCAGCGCGAACCCGGGCGGCAGCAGCCCGCGGTTGGCCAGGTCGTACACCGCAGGCATCAGCTTCTTGCGGGCCAGATCGCCGGTGACGCCGAAGATCACCAGGCTGCAGGGACCCGCGATCCGCGGCAGCCGCCGGTCCTGCGGATCCCGCAGCGGGTTGACCGGGCCTGCCGGCACTTCCTCGCCGAGCTCGGTCACCCGGCGCCTCCCTGCGACAGAGCCTGTACGACGGCCGCGAAGCCCGCCGGGTCGGTGACGTGCAGCCGCAGCACCGGCCGGCCGAGACCGGCGAGCACGCTCGCGTCACCGGCGGCCTGCGCGGCGATCAGGGTGCCGAAGGTGAACGGCCGGTCCGGGATCTCCACGTCCTCAGGTGCGGCCGAGGTGATCTGGACGAAGGCGCCGACCTTCGGGCCGCCCTTGTGGTACTGCCCGGTGGAGTGCAGGAACCGCGGTCCCCAGCCGAACGTGGTCGGCCGCTCGGTGCGCAGCGAGATCGCGGTGCGCACGGCCGGCAGGTCCCCGGCGGCGACCGGGTCGGTGTACGCCATCACGGCGACGTAGCCGCGCGGGTCGAGGGTCTTGTAGAGCGCGTCGACCGCACCGGCCAGAGTGCCGACACCGTCCAGCAGGCCTTCGGAGCCGCGCACCTCGACGGCTCCGTCGGTGAACGCCGGCGGCTCCGGCTCGGGCTGCGCGTCGAGCAGCCCGCGGGCCGCCTTCTTCGCGCTCTCCACGTCCGGCTGGTCGAACGGGTTGATCCCGAGCAGCCTGCCGGCGATCGCCGTCGCGGTCTCCCAGAGCAGGAGCTGCGCGCCGAGCGATCCGGTCACGCCGACCCACGGCTCGCCGACGCCCTCGGCGGTGTCGCCGGCGCCGAGCGCGGCCACGGTCACGTCACCCGCGGGCCACTTCACCTCGGGCGCGTCCGCGCCGCTGACGACGACCGGCAGCACGCCGGTGTCGTTCTTGCCGGTGCTCTCCGCGATCAGCTGCTCGGCCCAGTCCGCGAACCCGGTGATGCCCGACCCGAGGTCGACGATCGCGAGCTTGTCGCGGTTCCTGTCCGCGGCCATCGCGGCGCCGAGCACCAGGGCCGGGTTGCCGGCGCCGTCCGCGGCGACGACCGGCATGGCCGCCTCGGCCTCGTCCAGCAGCTCGGCGATGTCCGCCCCGGCCAGGCCGGACGGGACCAGACCGAACGCGGTGAGCGCCGAGTAGCGCCCGCCGACATCCGGGTCGGCGAGGAAGACCTTGCGGTAGCCCTCCTTCTCCGCCAGCTCGGCCAGCGGCGAACCCGGGTCGGTCACCACCACGATCCGGCTCGCCGCGTCGATCCCGGCGGCCTCG
>DASXRB010000168.1:0-7729 GCA_036506875.1 Kribbellaceae bacterium
CGCGGCCAGGTTGCCGACGAAGTCGGTGACCCGGACGGTGCCGCCGTTCGGCGCCACCAGGACCGAGTTCACCTGCCCGGGCGCGGCCTGCATCCGCAGCGTGCTGCCCTCGATCCAGACGCTGCCCGGCGCCGCCGCCTGGGCCGTCGAACCGAAGATCGCGAGCTGCGCGGCCACCAGCCCGGTGACACCGAGCCCGGCCGCCGCGCCGCGCCGATAGGTCCTGAACATGCTCATGAGATCCCCCTCGATGACTGCGGCACCACTACCTGGCGCCTCGCCCCCACCTTCGCGTCGCACCCTGAGCGTGGCCTGAGGGCGGGCTGAGACGGCGGTGCGACGTACCATTGACGTACGGCGCGGCGGCCCGTAGCGTCACCGCCCGGACAAACTGAACACGCCGACTGAACCCGTGCGCGAGAGTCCCGGCCCGCACACGCACGGCCGGGCGCCGTAGGAGCAAACTCTCCCCGAGAAACTCTCAGGCACCGTCACCGCTCGGGCTAGGCACCTCTGGAGAGCGAACGCTCGACAGAGCGGGGAGGGCAACCGACCGGTCAACGACGACCCAGGGGGACCTCCGTGAAGATGTACGACGTCTCGCGCGGCACCGCGCACGACGAGCGGGTCCGCTGATGGCGATCAGCGTCTTCGACCTGTTCAGCATCGGCATCGGCCCGTCCAGCTCGCACACCGTCGGCCCGATGCGGGCAGCCCGGACGTTCGCGAACGGCCTGGCCGCCGACGGCCTGCTGGAGCGCACGGCCACGGTGCACGCCGAGCTGTTCGGCTCGCTCGGCGCCACCGGCCACGGACACGGCAGCGACCGCGCCGTACTACTCGGTCTCGAGGGGGACGACCCGGAGACCGTCGACACCGGCACGGTCGCCGCCCGCGTCGAGGCGATCAGGACGTCCGGCCGGCTGCGGTTGCTCGGCCGGCACGAGATCGCCTTCGACACCGACGAGCACCTGCTGCTGCACCGCCGCAAGGCGCTGCCGTACCACCCGAACGGCATGACCTTCACGGCCGAGGACGCGAACCGCTCGGTGCTGCGCTCGCGCACGTACTACTCCGTCGGCGGCGGTTTCGTGGTCGACGAGAACGCCGCCGCCGGGGACCGGATCGTTCCGGACACCACGCCGCTGCCGATGCGGTTCTCCAGCGGCGCGCAGCTGCTGGAGCGCTGCCACGAGACCGGCCTGGGGATCAGCGACGTGATGCTCGCGAACGAGAAGGCGTGGCGCACCGAGGAGGAGATCGTCGCCGGCCTGCTGCGCATCTGGCAGGTCATGCAGGACTGCGTCGCCGAGGGTTGCGAGACCGAGGGCGTGCTGCCCGGCGGCCTGAAGGTGCCGCGTCGCGCGCCCTCGCTGCACCGCCGGCTGACCGCCGACCGGTACTCGGTCGACCCGCTCAAGGTGATGGACTGGGTGAACCTGTTCGCCCTGGCCGTCAACGAGCAGAACGCCTCCGGCGGCCGGATCGTCACGGCCCCCACGAACGGCGCGGCCGGCATCATCCCGGCGGTGCTGCACTACTACACCCGGTTCTGCCCTGGCGCGTCCGACGACGGTGTGGTGCGGTTCCTGCTGGCGGCCGGCGCGATCGGCGTGCTCTACAAGGAGAACGCGTCGATCTCCGGTGCCGAGGTCGGCTGCCAGGGCGAGGTCGGCTCGGCCTGCTCGATGGCCGCGGCCGGGCTGTGCGAGGTGCTCGGCGGCACCCCGGAGCAGGTCGAGAACGCGGCCGAGATCGCCATGGAGCACAACCTCGGCCTGACCTGCGACCCGGTCGGCGGCCTGGTCCAGATCCCGTGCATCGAGCGCAACGCGATGGCCTCGGTGAAGGCGATCAACGCCGCGCGGATGGCGATGCACGGCGACGGCACGCATGTCGTCACCCTCGACAAGGTGATCAAGACGATGCGCGAGACCGGCGCCGACATGAAGGTCAAGTACAAGGAGACCTCCCGCGGCGGTCTCGCCGTCAACGTCATCGAGTGCTGACCCTGTGTTAGGGGCATAACGCCGCTCTGCCGGTCCGGGGCCGGAGTGGCTAGACTTCCGCGCTTGTGAGCAGGTTCCCGGGTCGTCAGGCGATCTTCGTCGACCCCACCGGCCGCAGGCGCCGGATCGCACGGCGTGGCGCGGTCGTCATCGCCGCACTGGCCGTGGGCTACCTCGGCCTGCTCGTCAGCACCGTTCTGGGTGGACCGTCCGTGCACACACCGCTCATCCCGGTACCGAAGGCGGCGCGGCCGGAGTCGAAGCCGCAGCCCACCGTCACACCGAGTGAGGTCGCGAACAGCCCGCAGCCGACGGCCACGCCGATGCCGTCCGGGTCCCAGACCCTCACGCCGTCGGCGTCGCCCACCCCGGCGCGGACGCAGCCGCCGGTCGCCACCGTCACGCCGAGCCCGACGCCTACCACCGGCAAGCCGACCACGCCGCCGGGCTCGCCGACCACGCACGGTACGACGACCGGTCCGGGCCGGACCAACAGCCCGACGGTGAAACCGACCCGCAAGCCGGGTACGGCCTGAGGTGAGCCCGAGCCCGCGCCACACGGCGGCGCGTGACGTTCCACTGCGGTCGCACTGGCTGGTGCTGACCGTGCTCGTGCTCAGCCTGTCCGGCGCGATGCTGCTGCACGGCTACACCCACCACATGCTGGGGGACCGGACGGTCGACGAGCCGCAGGCCGGCGCTTCCGCCTCGGCCGTGCCCAAGGCGGTGTTGACCGGTGGGCCGGTGATCGACGCCGCCGGGACGGCGCCGCGGACGACACGGCCGAAACCGCACATGATCGCGCTGACGTTCGACGACGGACCGGACCCGGTGTGGACGCCGAAGGTCCTCGACGTGCTGCGGGCCCAGAAGGTGAGGGCGACGTTCTTCGTCGTCGGCACCGAGGCGGCGAAGTATCCGGACCTGGTCCGGCGGATCCGCGCCGAGGGGCACCAGGTCGGCCTGCACACCTTCACGCACGCGAACCTCGGCCGGTCGGCCGGCTGGCGGGCGTCGCTCGAGCTGCGCGAGAACCAGCTGATCCTCGCCGGTACGGCGGGCGTCACGTCGTCGCTGCTGCGGCCGCCGTACGCCTCGACGAACCGCCTGGTGAGCGACCCGGACTGGGCGGCGTTCCAGCGGGCCCGCGACCAGGGCTACCTGACCGTGCTGGCCACGCTGGACAGCAAGGACTGGAGCAGGCCGGGAGTCGGCACCATCGTGGCGCGCTCGGCCTGGCACAGCCCGGCCGGCCAGGTGGTGCTGATGCACGACGGCGGCGGGGACCGGTCGCAGACCGTCGCGGCGCTGCGGGTGCTGATCCCGCGGCTCAAGGCGCGAGGGTTCTCGTTCGCCACGGTCACCGACGCGGCCGGCCTGCAGGAGGCGGTCCGGCCCGCGAACGCGGCGGAACGCTGGCAGGGCCGGGCCCTCACCGGCGCGCTGCAGGCCAGCAACGCGCTGATGACGCTGATCACCTGGCTGCTGTACGGCGCCGCCGCGCTGAGCCTGCTGCGGGCGGCGGCGATGCTGATCGCAGCCCGGCACCACGCCCGGACGAGGCGGGCCGGCTGGGGCCGTCCGGTCACCGCGCCGGCGACCGTCATCGTGCCGGCGTACAACGAGAGAGCCGGTATCGAGGCCGCCGTCCGCTCGCTGGTCGCATCCGATCACCCGGTCGAGGTGATCGTGGTCGACGACGGCTCCACCGACGGCACCGCCGACCTGGTCGAGTCGCTGCGGCTGCCCGGCGTCCGGGTGATCCGCAAGCGCAACGGCGGCAAGCCGTCCGCGCTGAACGCCGGTATCGAGGCGGCGTCCTGCGAGCTGCTGGTGATGGTCGACGGCGACACCGTGTTCGAGCCGGACACGGTACGACGGCTCATCCAGCCGTTCTCCGACCCGAGGGTCGGCGCGGTGTCCGGCAACGCCAAGGTGTTCAACCGCGGCGGCCTGCTCGGACGCTGGCAGCACATCGAGTACGTCGTCGGCTTCAACCTGGACCGGCGGCTGTTCGACCTGGCCGAGTGCATGCCGACCGTGCCCGGCGCCGTCGGCGGGTTCCGGCGGTCCGCGCTGCGCCGGATCGGCGGCCTGTCGGAGATGACCCTCGCGGAGGACACGGACCTGACGATGGCGCTGTGCCGGGACGGGTGGCGGGTCGTCTACGAGGAGCGCGCCGTCGCGTGGACGGAGGCGCCGGCCACGCTGGGCGCGCTGTGGAAACAGCGGTACCGGTGGTGCTACGGCACCATACAGGCGATGTGGAAGCACCGCGGTGCCCTGGTCCAGCGCGGCCAGGCCGGCAAGCTCGGGCGGCGCGGCCTCGGGTACCTGCTGCTGTTCCAGGTGCTGCTGCCGCTCCTGGCGCCGGTGGTCGACGTGTTCGCCGTCTACGGCCTGGCCTTCCTCGACCCGTGGCGGATCGGCGCACTGTGGCTCGGCTTCCTCGGGCTGCAGGCCGCGATGGGGTGGTACGCGTTCCGGCTCGACAAGGAGTCACCGCGGCCGCTGTGGAGCCTCCCGCTGCAGCAGTTCGTGTACCGGCAGTTGATGTACCTCGTCGTCATCCAGTCGGTCTTCACCGCCCTCACCGGCTACCGCCTGCGCTGGCAGCGCATGGAGCGCTACGGCAGCCTCGAGGCCCCCGTCACACCCGGCTGAACAACCTGGTCCGGAGCAACGCGGGCACGTCGCGGGTGTCGACCGCGACCTCGTCGCCGGCGCCCCGCACGTCGTACGTCCGTCCGGTCGCGCTGCCGCGCACCCGCGCCGGGCGGCTCCCCGTGTACCGCAGCCCGGTCACGCCGAGCCCCGCCCGCCGCCCGGTTCCACCGGCCGCGGCCGACGGGCCGATCCCGGCGACCGCGGCGCGACCCCTACCGCAACAGCTCATCGTCGTCCTCCTCGTCGTTGCTATAGGCAACCGTCGCGGTACCGCCGGCCAGGCGTTCGGCCAGGCAGGCGGCACCGGACAGCGCCAGCCACGTCAGCACCGCGTCGCCGGCCCGCCCGGATCGTCGTACGACGAAGGACGTGAGCGGCGCGGCCACCCAGACACTCAGGCAGTCGAAGCAGTCCATGGCCTGGCCGAGCAGCCCGCGCCCGGCGGCGGCGCGGAGCCGCACGACCACCTCGCCCGGGCCGTCCTCGTACGCCAGCAGGTGGGTCACCCGCCAGGTCGCGAGGCCGGCCAGGACGAAGCGCAACGCGTCGTTCACCCACGTGCCCCGACGACGCCGGGGTGGGCGACCTCGACCGGCGTGTCGGCAGGTCCGGCGACCGGGCCGCAGACGCCGACACCGATCGTGTACTCGCTGAGGTTGTGGTGCGCGGCCTCGCCGGAGCACGAGACCACCGTCCGCTTCCAGGCGCGCAGCTCGAGCTGGTAGCAGCACGGCCGCGGGAAGGCATCCGCGGCCGGCACCACGAGCCGCATCGTCCCACCGCGCCACGTCGGCTGTGGCGCGCCCTGCCCGAGGGCCTCACCGTACGTCGGGCCGACGTAGTCGCCGGACAGCAGCGTCAGCGACGCCCCGGGCAGCGTGTGCAGCGGCAGCAGCTGGACCTCGGCGTTCTCCGCGTACGTCGCCTTCAGCTCGTACAGCGCCAGGTGCCCGTCCGGGTCGTGCGCCATGAAGTCGATCTCCAGCATGCCGGTCCGGTCCGAGACCACCTCGCACGGATCGACCGCCACACCGTTCACCCGGACCGCGATGATGTCGGTGTCCGGCTCGGTCACGCACGCGTGCACGGTGCCGGGACCGCACGGGTGGGTCGGGCTGGTCGGGTGTGCCGGGTCGGGCTCGAGCCGGTTGTCGAAGGTCAGCACCCAGCCGTTGGGGATCTCGGTCTCGCAGACCGGGAGCACCCGCGGGTCGGTGAGCGTGCCACCGCCGCCGTCGCGCCAGCCGACCACCCGGAACCGGTACGTGCCGTCGCCGAACTTCGTGGAGTCGATGGGCACCACCAGGTCCGCGTTCGTGGTCCAGAACGCCGCCGCCGGCAGCCCGGTGGTCGCCTCCCAGTGCTCGCGGCTCCCCACCACCGTGTGCCCCGACATCGAGGTGAACGCGAATCCGACGTCGCCGTGCGTCCACACCGGGCTCCACGGGCCCGGCGGCCGCAGCCAGTGCCGGCTGAAGCTGACCGCCGCTCCGGGCGGCATCGGCCCGTACCCGCCACCGGAGTCGACCTCGATCTCGTAGTAGTCGACGCCGGTCATGATGTTCGCCTTGCTGACCGTCACGGTGCCGGCGAACGGCCGGTCGCCGTTCCACGCCGCCGTACCCGCCGCGACCGCGTTCGGGTAGAGGTAGCCCTCCGGGGTCGCGGCCGCGCCGGGGTTGCCGCCGACGTCGTCGATGGACGCGCCGCAGATGTTCGAGATGTCGATGCACTCGCCCTCGACGCACGGCTGGTCCGGGCAGACCCGCCGGCAGCACGCGAGGTCGTTCGCGACCAGCGTCACGTCCAGCGGGTTCGCGATGTTCCAGCGGGTCTGCAGCACGGACTCGGAGTAGATCACCGTGCCCGGCTTCTCGCAGTCCTGCGTGACCCGGAAGATCAGGTCGGGCGTGCAGTCCCACCACGGCCACCACGGCACCCACGGCCACACCCGCAGCGCCTCCAGCTCCGGCGCGGGAGGCAGTACGGCGGTCAGCTTGCCGCGGATCGCGTCCAGCTGCGCCGCGTCGCTCGCGGTCAGCGGCCGGTCGGTGCGGATTCCGTCACTCGCCAGGATCTTGCTGAGCGGCTCCAGGCTCGGCTGGGCCGTCGTACGGCCGAGCTCGATCCGCGGGTCGCGCTCCAGCACGGGCGTGATCCGCTCGGCCAGGATCGGGTCGAACCTCCACTCGCGGTATTTCCACCACCACCAGGGCCAGCGCCCGCAACACCAGCGGAACTTGATCTCGAAGGCCCCGTTGACGTCGGTGGTGTCACACCCGACCAGCTGCGAGCTCGACCACCACCACAGCCAGTCCACGTCGTACCCGCACACCTCGGCGCCCGGCACCGGGCTGCCGTCGGCGCAGACGACCCGTCCGCGGACGACGAACTCCCGGCACCAGAACGGCCACCAGTGCCAGTAGTACGGGCTGATCCGCACCGGGTCGATCACGGCCTTCGGGCCGTCCCAGACCCGGCTCGGCACGTCGACCGCGATGGTCTGCGAGCCGATCAGCTCCTCGTCGGTCGCGTTCCCCGGCCCGACCAGAACGCGGACCGCGCCGGGGTGCGCGTCGAACGACAACGCGACCGACTGCGCGCCGCCCGGGCGCACCGTGGCCGTCGCGGCGGCCGCCGTACCCTCCTTGCGGACGGCGATGACGCGCAGCTCCTGTGCCTCACCCTTGCCGACCGCGCTCGCATCGAGTGGCACCTCGAGCACGTACCCCTGTGCCTTGGTGCCGGTTGTCTTCCGTGCCGCCATGCTGCTACCCCCTGTAGGCAAAGGGGGGCCAGAGGGCACGGAAAGAGAAGGTGCGAACGGCGAACCGGCCGTTCCAGCAGATTTGCCCCCCGGCAATCCCCCGATTACCTAGAGAGTGCGTCTGGTCGCAGAGTGTGTCAAGCAAAATCGCAACCGCCTGCGCACGCAGTGCTTCCGGGCCAGACTGGAGGCATGGCGGACCGGCGCCTGAAGGAGTACGAGCGCAAGCGCGACTTCGGCAAGACCGTGGAGCCGCGTGGCGGACGGCGGCGGCGCAAGAAGGACG
>DASXRB010000169.1:0-3795 GCA_036506875.1 Kribbellaceae bacterium
CGTGGAAGTCCGACGCCTTGAGCGCGTCGTACGACGCCTTGGGGAACTCGGCGTTCTCGTCGACCTCACCGGCGTGCGGCGCGACCTTGGCGTCGCACACGTCGCGGACGGCCTGGCGGATCGCCTTGTGCTCCTCGGACAGCGCGTACAGCTCGAATTCACTACTCACGAGTCGCAATGTACGACGAAACCCGGGGCTCCGACACCGTCCGACACCCCGACGTGACGAACAGCGCACGCCGGTACGACGCGCGGCCCGGCTCGTCGTACCGACCGGCCATGGTCCGGTCACCAACTGGTAACGCGCATCTGTAGAGTCGCGCCATGACCCAGGGCACGCTGCGCATCTCCGTGATCGGAACGAACTACCTCGGGGCGAACACCGCCGCCGGAATGGCCGAGCTCGGGTTCGAGGTGATCGGCGTCGACATCGACGAGAGCCGGGTCAAGCTGCTGAACGACGGCAAGGCCCCGCTGTACGAGCCGGGGCTGGACCCGCTGCTCAAGAGGCACACCGACACCGGGCTGCTGCGGTTCACCACGGACTACCGCGAGATCGCGGACTGGGCCGACGTGCACTTCATCTGCGTGGGTACGCCGCAGACCGACGGCGACTACGCCGCAGACCTGTCCCAGGTCCGGTCAGTGGTCGACACGCTGGCGCCGCTGCTCACGAAGCCGACGCTGGTCGTCGGGCGGTCCACCGTCCCGGTCGGCACGGCGGCCGCCCTGCACGAGCGGTTCCGGACCGAGTCACCGGCCGGGGACGCGGTCGACCTGGCCTGGCAGCCGGAGTTCCTGCGCGAGGCGCACGGCGTGGACGACACGCTGCACCCGGACCGGCTGGTGTTCGGCGTCGCCTCCGAGGCGGCCGAGCAGCGGCTGCGCGAGGTGTTCGCGACGCCGATCGCCGAGGGCGCGCCGGTCGTGGTGAGCAACCGGGAGACCGCGGAGCTGGTCAAGGGTGCCGCGAACGCCTTCCTGGCCACGAAGATCTCGTTCATCAACGCGCTCGCGGAGATGTGCGACCAGGCCGGCGCGGACGTGTCGCTGCTGGCCGACGCGATCGGCTCCGACAAGCGGATCGGGCGCGGCATGCTGAACGCCGGCCCGGGCTACGGCGGCGGCTGCCTGCCGAAGGACCTGCGCGCCTTCATGGCCCGCGCGGGTGAGCTCGGCGTCGAGGAGATCATCACGTTCCTGCGCGCGGTCGACGAGATCAACCGGCGCCGCCGGTCCCGGATCATCGACGTCGCGCACGAGCTGGTCGGTGGGGAGTGGCTGGGCCGCAAGGTCGCGGTGCTCGGTGCGGCGTTCAAGGCCGGCACCGACGACGTGCGCTCGTCGCCGGCGCTGGACATCGCCGGCCGGATCCAGCTGCACGGCGCCACGGTGACCGTGTACGACCCGCAGGCGACCGACAACGCCCGCCGGGTCCGCCCGACCCTGAACTACGCTTCGTCGGCTCTGGAAGCCTGCGAGGGCGCCAACGTCGTACTGCACCTGACCGAGTGGCCCGAGTTCCGCGAGCTCGACCCGGCCGAGGTGAAGGCCGTCGTGGCCGACCCCCTCATCGTCGACGGCCGTCTGATCCTCGACGCCGACGCCTGGCGCGCCGCCGGCTGGACCTACAAAGCCCCCGGCAAGCCCTGACCCCACCTCCCATCATCGGAGGAGGGGTCAGAAGGTGGCGTGGCGCATGGCGGGGCGGCTGACGGCTACCAGGCCAACGAGGGTGGTGGCGATGCCGATGCCGATCAGGACCGGGCTGACGCCGCGGGTGGAGATCAGCAGGCCGAGCAGCGGGTTCATGACCATCAGCGAGAGGTTCTGGCCGAGCACCAGCACCGACTGAACCCGGGACTGGTACTCCTTGACCACCGAGTTCATCAGCAGCGGGAGCACGTGGCCGGTGTAGAGCCCGACCCCGCAACCGGTGACCATGCTGGCCAGCGCGGCGAGCCACAGCGCGTGCGTGAACGACAGGCCGACCAGGCCGCAGCCGGCGACCGCCAGGCCGCAGCACGCGACCAGGCCGGGACGGCGCATCGAGCCCTTGGCGAGGATCCGCAGCGCGACCACGCCGACGCCGACGCTGCGCGACGCGACCACCAGTCCGGCGTGCGTGGCCTCCCAGCCGCGGTCGCGCGCGAACAGCGGGAACAGCAGCGCGTCGGCCGGCATCAGCATGCCGGCGATCGCGGTCATCGACAGCACCAGCACGCGCGCGAGCGACGAGCTGAACGCCACCTTCACGCCGGCCGCGATGGACCGGAACATCCGGGTGCCGGACGGGGGACGGGGCTCGCGCCGCGGCTGCATCCACAGCAGCACGCCGATCACGACCAGGAACGTGAACAGGTCGAAGGCGGCCGCGCCGGTCAGCCCGGCCAGGCCGACGATCGTACCGGCCACCGCGCCGCCGGAGATCGTGAACACGACCCCGACGACCTGCTGGCTGGCCACCGCGCGCGGCACCGCGGCGTCCGGCACCAGCAACCGGACCAGGGCGCGGAACGACGGCAGGAAGAACGCGTCGATCATCCCGACCAGCAGCGCCACCGTGAACAGCAGCCAGACCGGCTCGCCGTACTCCGTGGTGGCCGGGATCAGCAGGCTGGTCAGCACCGCCATCGCGACGCAGCTGAGCAGCATCACCCGGTGCGGGCCGTACTTGTCGCCGATCGCGCCGCCGATGAGCAGCAGGGCGGCGCGCGGCGCGGCGACCGCGAGCATGACGAGGCCCGCGGTGCGGCCGCCGTAGTGACTCGCCGACCATCCGATGCCGAAGGACAGCGCGATGTCGCCGAGCAGCGAAACGGCAGCGCTGAACAGCCAGATCCAGTACCGGACCGGGATGCGCTGCGTATCGGTGCCAGCGGTCTGAGTCACGAGCGACGACCTTAGACGACGACAGGGTGTAGCGGACACCGGGTCGGCAAACCCTGTGCACCGCTCCCCGTTCGGAAGGGGCCGCGCACGCTCGTGCTCCCCCGAGTACCCGCCTCAATCGTTGGAGACGGACCCGACGGCTGCGCGGACGGACGCACCCTTCGTCCTCGCATGATCTCTCAGCGCGACCTGGAACGCAGCCATCTTCTGCCGGAGCGTGTCGTCTGAGGCGGCAAGAATTCTCACCGCGAGCAGCCCGGCGTTGCGCGCGTTCCCGATCGCGACCGTCGCGACCGGGACACCCGCGGGCATCTGCACGATCGACATCAGCGAGTCCATGCCGTCGAGGTACTTCAGCGGCACCGGCACCCCGATCACCGGCAGCGGCGTCACCGACGCCAGCATCCCGGGCAGGTGCGCGGCGCCGCCGGCACCCGCGATCAGCACCCTCAGCCCGCGCTCGTGCGCGGTCCGGCCGTACTCGAGCGCATCGTCCGGCATCCGGTGCACGGACTTCACATCGGCCTCGTACGGCACGCCGAACTCCTCACAGGCCTGCGCCGCCGCCTGCATCACCGGCCAGTCGGAGTCCGACCCCATCACGATGCCGACCTGTGCTGTCATCGGATCCCCTTACTCGTCGATCGTTCCGGTGAGGTACGCCGCGGCGTGCCGGGCGCGATCGCGGACCTGCTCCAGGTCCTCGCCGTACGCGGTCACGTGCCCGACCTTGCGCCCCGGCCGCACCGGCTTGCCGTAGAAGTGCACCTTGAGCTCCGGGTCGCGCGCCATCACGTGCAGCAGCCCCTTGTGCATGTCGGGAACGTCCCCGCCGAGCACGTTGGCCATCACGGTGTACGACGCCCGGGCCGCGGGTGATCCGAGCGGCAGGTCGAGCACGGC
>DASXRB010000170.1:0-3848 GCA_036506875.1 Kribbellaceae bacterium
CGAGTTCCTGGTCAGCCGCGGCGCGTACCCGTCGACGCTCGGATATCGCGAGTACCCGAAGTCCCTGTGTACCTCGGTGAACGAGGTGATCTGCCACGGCATCCCGGACGACCGGCAGCTGCGGGATGGCGACATCGTCAACGTCGACATCACGGCGTACCTCGACGGCGTGCACGGCGACACCAACGCGACGTTCCTGGTCGGCGACGTGGACGAGGAGAGCCGGCTGCTCGTGGAGCGCACCCGGGAGGCGCTGAACCGCGGCATCAAGGCGGTCAGGCCGGGCCGCCAGGTGAGCATCATCGGCCGCGTCATCGAGTCGTACGCCAAGCGCTTCGGCTACGGCGTCGTGCGTGACTTCACCGGCCACGGCATCTCGACGTCGTTCCACTCGGGGCTGATCATCCCGCACTACGACGACGAGCGGTTCAACACCGTGATGGAGCCCGGGATGACGTTCACCATCGAGCCGATGCTGACGCTGGGCACGTACGAGTACGACCTGTGGGACGACGGCTGGACCGCGGTCACCCGGGACGGCTCTCGCACCGCGCAGTTCGAGCACACCCTGGTCGTCACCGGCACCGGCGCCGAGATCCTCACCCTCCCCTAGGCGTGCGCGTCGGCGATCACGGCCCGCCCGAAGGCGACGGCGGCCCGCGCGTCGGCGACCGTGAAGCTCTGCCGCTCCCCCGCCCGGCTGGCGACGCACCGCCCGCACAGCTGCGCCCACGCCGGGAACCGCTCGGCACCCCACCGCCCCGCCGCCGTCTTCGACACGATCTCGTCCGTCGCCAGCAGCGCGTGCAGCCGCGGCACGCCGAGGACGAACCACTCGACCACCCAGGCCTCCATCGGCGCGTCGTCCGCCATGCCGTCGGCGTGCCGCGCCAGCTCGTCCGTCTGAGGCAGCCAGTACGACGTGAGGTTGTCGCGGGTGAACGCGCGCAGCGCCTCGTGGTCGTCGTACACCTCGAGTCCCTCATGCTCCCGTACGACGACGGGTCCGCGCGCCAGCTCCGCCCAGAGCACCGGCGTCACCGGCCCGCCGTTCGGGGCGTCCTTGAACTCGCCGTCGAGCGTGAACACCGCGGGCCGGTCGGGCAGCGCGGTCACCGGTTCGAGGCCCGGCGGACGAAGTCGGCGAGGTCGGCGGACTGCCGCACCCGGCTGGGGTCATGCACGTACATCATGTGCCCGGCCTCGTAGTACGCCGGCTCCACGTTGCCGCGCAGCTGGTCCGGGATGGCCAGCCTGGCCAGCGAGTGCTCGGCGGCGAAGTACGGCGTCGCGCTGTCGTAGTAGCCGAAGGCGACGTGCAGCTTCAGGTGCGGGTTGGCGCGCATCGCCTCGGCGAGCTTGTCCGCGACGGTGACGTGCTTGTTCTCGAACTCCTTGAACGACCAGTTCTCGTTGACGCCGAAGCTGATCACCTCGTAGGGCAGGTCGTTGGTGTACTCGAGCTCGTCGCGCACGTAGTGGTTCAGCGCGGCCGTGTACGGCCCGACGATCGCGGCCAGCGACGGGTCCGCGGTGAACCTCTCTCCGGCCGCGTCGGTCTCCCAGCCGGTGAACCGCCCGTCCAGCCGGCCGGCGACCAGCCGGCGGTCGCGCAACAGCTCGGTGCAGAACCGGATGTGCTCGATCCGCAGCCCCGCCCGGTCGACGTAGTCCGCATCGAGACCGGTCAGCGCGGCGAGCTTCGCGGCCACCCCGGCGCGCTCCTCCGCGGACAGACGGTTGCCCTGGGCAAGCGCCCACGGGTATTCGCGGGACGCGAACTCCTGCGCCTCGGCCAGCACCTCGGCGAGCGGCCGGTCGCCGTGCTTGCCGTGGTAGTGCGCGACCGCGGCGTACGTCGGCAGGTACAGCACATACGGCAGGTCGTTGCCGGGCACGAACTCCAGGGTGCCGAACTCGAGCACGCTGGAGATCAGCATCACGCCGTTGAGGTACATCCCGTACCGCTCCTGCAGGTGCGCCGCGAGCCCGGCCGCCCGGGTGCTCCCGTACGACTCGCCGGCCAGGAACTTCGGCGACATCCAGCGGCCGTTGCGCGACGTCCACAGCCGGATCACCTCGCCGACGGACTCGATGTCGTGCGTGAAGCCGTGGTGGTCGGCGGGCTTCTCCCCCTTGACCGCGCGCGAGTAGCCGGTCGACACCGGGTCGATGAACACCAGGTCGCTGTGCGCCAGCAGGGTCTCCGGGTTGTCGATCAGCCGGTACGGCGGCGGCGTGAGGTCACCGGTGTCGCCCGAGTCCACCCGGCGCGGGCCGAGCAGACCGAGGTGCAGCCAGACGCTGGACGACCCGGGCCCGCCGTTGAACGCGAACGTGACCGGCCGCTCCGCGGAGTCCGCGTCGTCGGCCGTGTAAGCGGTGACGAACACCTCAGCCTTCGGCAGGTGCCCGTCGAACGCGCCGTCGCTGAGCACCTCCTTGCGCAGCACGATCCGCCCGGTGGTCGCGGTGTACGCCAGCTTGCGCCGGCCGATCGTCAGCGTGTGCGACGTCGTGACCAGGTCGTCCGCCGGCACCGCCGGCCTCTCTTCGGTCTTGGCTTCGCTCTTGCCGTCGTTGTCCGCAGTGGTGCTCGTCGTCGCCATGCAGCGACCCTAACCAGTGACGGCAAGCACGCGATCCGTCTCTCGTCGTACTGGCTCATGCGGATCAGCCGATGGGTCTTGACGTGCGGCGAGCGCGGGAGGACCGTCGAAACAAGCTCGCGCGGGGGGCCGCGTCGCATATGAGCGAAACCACTCCTGTTCGACCCTTCGTCGTGACGGCGACCTGCGCCGATGCGCGAGCGGTCCGTTCGATCCGGACCCGCTCCGGGTCCGGGAGGGAGGGGATTCCCATGAGACGAGCGATTGCCGCGCTCATCGTCCTGCCACTGCTCGCATTGCTTCCGGCAACGAGCGGAAGCGCCTCGGCGGCGACGTCGAAGGCGCCCTACACCTGGCACGTGGCCGACCAGTTCCTGCACGATGCCGTCGGCTCACCGCTCGGCGCGATCGCCCGCGCGGACAACGGCGACACCATCACCGTCGAGGGCTTCGGCAAGCTGGACTCCGCGGACAAGACGGCCAGCGGCGGCGGAACCTTCGTACACAAGGATGCCGACGGCAACGTTCTCTTCACCGGCACCTGGGTCGCGACCGGTCTGGTGAGCTTCCAGTTCTACGGCTGCGGAGGCGGCGGGTTGCCCGACTTCCTCTGTGGTGGTCTGGCGAAGCTGAACGTGATAGCCACGCCCGACGCCCACCCGTCCGTGCACTTGCCCGCGACGCTGTGGATCAACTGCCTGCTGGGCGACCCACCGCCGAGCGAGTTCGAGGGCGTGCGGCTCAACGTCAAGGACCTCATCAACTTCAACAAGGCCCTGTCCGAGCACGAGGGCAGCGGTTTCACCGTCTTCGTCGCGCCGGTGCCGTGACGATGGCACCGATCCCTGCTGTAAGGGGCACCGTGTAGCGGATCCATCGCGTAGGCAGGCTCGCCGCGGGGGCAGCCCCGGGTGTGCTTCGCCTCGGCGCCGTGTGTCACAGTCCGT
Source organism: Kribbellaceae bacterium (assembly GCA_036506875.1). Classification (GTDB taxonomy): domain Bacteria; phylum Actinomycetota; class Actinomycetes; order Propionibacteriales; family Kribbellaceae; genus DASRHY01. The sequence goes on from DASXRB010000170.1 coordinate 3,557, forward strand.
CGACTGCAGGCCAACCGAAAGTGTCCACCGGCCGTAAGCGGCCCTGGCTCGCAGGTGTCTTGCTGCGAAATCCCTTGTGGCGTGAGGGTTTTCAACGGCTCGAGTCGGGTGCATCCTTACCCCACGGGCACAGGTTCCGGGGGGAGTCTGGGACTCGGTCGGTGTAGCGGCGCGCGCCCGCACACTGACGCGACTTTTCCGGACGGCTGTGAATCAGCCGGGTACCGCAGGGAGGGATCAGTCATGAGCAGTGCGACCCGCAGAGGCTTTCTGGCGATGACGGGGGCGGGTG
>DASXRB010000171.1:0-4638 GCA_036506875.1 Kribbellaceae bacterium
GGCCGGACGAGTGGAGAGACCTGGCGCGACGACACGAACTCCTCATGGGCGACCCGCAGCCGCCGGACACCGCCTCCGGCGAGGAGGTTGCCTTCGGGTGACGCGTCGGAGTGCATAGCCGACCTCCATGACGGGTGCGGACCGGATAACGATCTCCTCCAGTCAGCCGCCCTGCGTCCGCACGAGCCAGGGCCTTAAGCCCCGACAGCCGTCCCGCGCAGGTCCCGCGGTCGAGCTCGAGGTCCGGGCCGATCGTTCGTGCACAGGCCACCGATCTGATCGGCGAGCGCTGGTATTACCGAGTTATACTGGCGGCGTGAAGACCAAGACGACGAAGACTGCCATCTCGGTCCCTGACCTCATCTTCGACCGGGCGACGAAGCGTGCGATCGAGCTCGGCATCAGCCGGTCCGAGTTCTTCTCCATCGCAGCGCGCCGGTACCTTGACGAGCTCGATGACGAAGCGCTGACACGCCAGATCGACGCAGCTGTCGACCTCGCCGGTGATGACGACTCCAGCGCGGCGGCCGTGGCGGCCGGCCGAATCCGTCTGGCCGCCGACGGGGAAGAGTGGTGATCGAGCGCGGCTCGATCCACTGGGCCGATCTCGGAGAGCCGCGCGGTCATGGGCCGGCAAAGAAGCGGCCTGTCGTCGTGATCCAGGCCGACCCGTACAACGCCAGCCGGCTCGGCACGGTGATCGTCGCCGTCGTCACCTCGAACACCGATCTGGCCACCATGCCCGGCAACGTGTTCCTCCCCGCGGGGGCGACGGGTCTGCCGAGGGACTCCGTGGTGAACGTGACCTCGCTCGCCACTGTCGACAAGTCCGGCCTCGGGAAGCGCGTCGGCAGCGTGCCCAGCGCGTTGCAACTTGAGATCGACCGAGGGCTCAGGCGCGTGCTGGCACTCTGAACCGCTAAGGTCGGCCGGTGCCCGTGATCGCGACCGAGCTGCTGACCAAGCGGTATCCGCGGGTCACCGCGCTCGACGAGCTGACGGTGGAGATCGGTGACGGCATCACCGGACTGGTCGGAGCCAACGGCGCGGGCAAGTCCACCCTGCTGCGGATCCTGCTGGGCCTCAGCGCGCCGACGTCCGGGAGCGCGATCGTGCTCGGCCACGACGTGCGCACCGGCGGCGACGCGGTGCGCGGGCTGGTCGGGTACATGCCGGAGCACGACTGCCTGCCGCCGGACGTGACCGCCTCGGAGCTCGTCGTACACCTGACCCAGATGGCCGGGATCCCGCCGAACGCGGCCCGGGAGCGGACCGCGGACGTGCTGCGGCACGTGGGTCTGGACGAGGAGCGCTACCGGCCGATCGGCGGTTACTCGACCGGCATGCGGCAGCGGGTCAAGCTCGCGCAGGCGATCGCGCACGACCCGAAGCTGGTGCTGCTGGACGAGCCGACGAACGGGCTGGACCCGGAGGGCCGCGACGAGATGCTCGCGCTGGTCCGGCGGATCGGCACCGAGTTCGGGATCGCGGTGCTGATCACCTCGCACCTGCTCGGTGAGCTCGAGCACGTCTGCGACCACATCGTCGTCCTGGACTCCGGACGGCTGCTGCGGTCGGAGTCGACCGCGGCGCTCACGGCCGAGACCGGGGTGCTCGCGGTCGAGGTCAGCGACGGCACCGACAGGCTCGCCTCCGCGCTCACCGCCGCGGGGCTGCGGGTGCGGCCGGACGGGCCGCTGCTGCTGGTCGGGATCGAGGGCGAGAAGACGTACGACGCGGTGCGCGACGCGGCCGCAGAGCTCGAGCTGGGCCTGGTACGGATGCAGCCGCACCGGCACCGGCTGGCGGAGGTGTTCCGGTGAAGGGCGTCATCCACGACATCGGGTACCGGCACTACGACGGGACCCGGCTCGGTCGGTTCCCGATCGCGATGGCGCTGGCGGCGGAGAGCCTGCGGCACGCCTACGGGCTCGGGCGGACCGGGCGGGCCAAGACGGTGCCGATCATGCTGCTCGGGATCATGGTCGTCCCGGCGGCGATCTCGATCGGGATCATGACGGCGGCCGAGCTGCCGGAACCGCCGATGGACCCGGCGACGTACGCGTTCTACCTGCAGCCGGTCGTGGCGCTGTTCCTCGCCTCACAGGCGCCGCAGCTGTTCTCCCGGGACCTGCACTTCGGGTCGCTGGTGCTCTACCTGTCCCGGCCGTTGCGGCCGGCCGACTACGCGCTGGCCAAGCTGGCCGCGCTGACCGGCGCGCTGCTGGTGCTGACCGGCGTACCGCTCGTGGTGCTGTTCAGCGGCGGGCTGCTCGGCGGGCAGAAGGCGGCGCCGGCGGCGAGGGCGTTCGGCATCGCGCTCGCCGGCGCGCTGATCCTGTCGCTGCTGCTGGCCGCGATCGGCGCGCTGATCGCCTCCGTCACCCCGCGCCGCGGGATCGCGGTCGCCTCGATCATTGCGCTGTTGACGGTGTCGTTCACCGCGATGGTGACGGCGAAGGGGATCCTTGGCGGCCAGCGGTCCGGATCGACGCTCGGGGCGCGCTACGCCGAGCTCGGATCGCCGTTCAGCCTGGCCGGCGGGGTGCAGGTCTTCCTGCTGCGGCACGTGCCGGCCGGCGGCTGGATGCCGACCGCGGGACAGGGCCTGGTGTTCATCGGTGTCTACGTCGCGGTGCTCGGGCTGTGCCTCTACGGCCTGGCGCGGCGATACGCGAAGGCGGTGGGCCGGTGATCCGGATCGAGAACGTGTCCTGCTGGTACGGCGACGTGGTCGCGGTCAACGGCGTCACGATGGCGATCGGCCCGGGGATCACCGGCCTGCTCGGCCCGAACGGTGCCGGCAAGTCCACGCTGATCTCGCTGATGGCCGGCTTCATGCCACCCTCGACCGGGGCGGTCACGCTCGACGGCGACCGGCTGTGGCGCAACGCCGCGATGTACCGGCGGATCGGGCTGGTGCCCGAGACCGAGTCGGTGTACGACGCCCTGACCGGCGAGCGGTTCGTGCTGGCGAGCGCCAAGCTGCACGGGCTGGACTCCCCCGGCGCGGCCACCGCGGCAGCCCTCGCCACGGTGGAGATGACCGAGGTCGCCGGCCGCCAGATCGCGACGTACTCGAAGGGTATGAAGCAGCGGATCAAGATGGCCGCCGCGCTGGTGCACGAGCCGGACGTGCTGCTGCTCGACGAGCCGTTCAACGGCATGGACCCGCGGCAGCGGCTGCACCTGATGGACCTGCTGCGCAAGATGGGCGCGGACGGGCGCACGGTGCTGTTCAGCTCGCACATCCTCGAGGAGGTGCAGCAGCTGGCCACCCAGATCGAGGTACTGGTCTCCGGGCGGCACGCCGCGTCGGGCGACTACCGCGCGATCCGCGCGCAGATGACCGACCGGCCGCATCTGTATCGCGTGCGGTGCTCGGACGACCGGCGGCTGGCGGCCGCGCTGATCGGCGGTGAAGGGACGGCAGGGGTGGATCTCGACGACGGCGCCGTGCAGGTGCGGGTCACCGACTTCACGGCATTCAGCCGGGCGCTCCCGGTGCTGGCGCGCGACCTCGGCATCCGGTTGACCGAGGTGTCGCCGACCGACGAGTCGCTGGAGACCGTCTTCTCGTACCTGGTGGGGCGCAGGTGACCGGATCGATCGCGCGGCTGACCCTCGCGGCGCTGCTCGGCCGGCGACGCGGGCTGCTGCTGGTGGTGCTGCCGGGCGGGATGCTGGTGCTCGCGGTGTTGCTGCGGCTGTTCCGGCCGGAGACCGAGTCGTTCGCCCCGGACCTACTGCGGCAGCTGGGGTTCGCGGCGATCCTGCCGCTGGTGGCGCTGGTCGCCGGCACCGGCGTGATCGCCACCGAGATCGACGACGGGTCGATCGTGCACCTGCTCAGCAAGCCGGTGTCGCGGCGCCGCATCGTGCTGGTCAAGGCCGCGGTCGCCTCGGCGTTCGTGGCCGCGCTGGGCGTCGTACCGCTGATGCTGACCGCGGTGCTACTGGTGCCCGGGCGACCGCGGCTGGCGCTCGGCTTCGGGGCCGGCGCGCTGCTCGCGGGCGTGACCTACACGGCGATCTTCATCGCGCTGTCCGTGGTCACCGCTCACGCGGTCACGGCCGGGCTGCTGTACGCCCTGCTGTGGGAGAGCGCACTCGGCGGGTACGTTCCCGGGGCGCGGATGCTGAGCGTCCAGCAGTGGGGGCTCGCCGTCGTCGAACAAGTTGCCGGCGGCAACAGCGTGGACGCGTCGGTGGCGATCGCGTTCGGCGCCGCCGCACTGGTCGCCGTCACCGTCGGCGCGCTCGCGCTGGCCGCGAACCGGCTGCGATCTCTCGTGCTGTCCTCGGCCGCCTGACTGGTGTGCCGCAGGTGACGTACACCCTTCGGTGGGTTTAACTCCGCAGCACTACCACATTGCGTGACATTTGCGCGACTCAACGTCTTGACGAGGCTCACGCACCCCAATACCTTCTTTGTCAAGCAAGGGGGGTTATGGGGATCCCCCGAGCATTATCAAGGGGGTTCCATGGCCATCGTCAGACGTCTCGGCATGATGCTCGGAATCGCGGCGGCCGGTGTACTTGTCGCCGGCCCGGCATACGCGGCCAGCTGGCACTACGTCAGCGGTACGGTTTACAGCCCGTGCTCGGGCCACATTTGGTACACGTCCACCAACCCGC
>DASXRB010000172.1:0-1810 GCA_036506875.1 Kribbellaceae bacterium
ACGGTGTAGATCGGCGTGTGCTTGTCCTTCGCGGCGCGCGCCGCCTCCTGCGCCGTGCGGCCGACGGTGCGCTTGCCGTCCGACATCAGCACGATCCGGGCCGGGGCCGGCTCGCGCGGGTGCTCGGGATCCGGCGGCACCTGGGTGAGCGCCTGCAGCGAGGTGAAGATCGCCTCCCCGGTCGCGGTCGACTCGGCCAGCTCCAGGCTGTCGATCGACCGCAGCACGGTGGCCCGGTCGGTGGTCGGCGGTACGACGATGTTGGCGGTACCGGCGAACGAGACCAGCGAGATGTTGAACTTCGGCGGCAGCTTGTTCACGAACTTCTTCGCGGCGACCTTGACGGCCTCCAGCCGGTTCGGCTCCACGTCGGTGGCCATCATCGACAGCGACACGTCGATCGCGACCACGATGGTGGCCCGCTCCCGCGGCACCTTCACCTCGTCCTTCGGCTGCGCGAAGGCGACGACGCAGGCGCAGGCGGCCAGCAGCGCGAGCGTCACGGCGAGGTGCCGGCGCCACTGCGGGCGGCGCGGGGCGACCCGGTCCAGCAGCGCGATGTTGGTGTACCGCAGCGCGTACTGCTGCCGGCGGCGCTGCATGATCAGGTAGAACACGACGAACGCCGGGATCAGGAGCAGGAACCACAGCCTGCCGGGAGATATGAACTCCATCAGCGGGTCACTCCCTTCGGCGGCTGGTGCAGGCGGGCCGCGACCCGCCGGTAACCGAGCACGAAACGCACGGTGTCGGCCACCCAGTCACGGTCCGTCCTGAGGACCAGGTGTCCCGCTCCCACCCTACGGAGTGAGGCACGGGTGCGTTCGCGCTGCGCGAGTGCCGCGGTCGCGAACTCCTGCCGGACCCGGCGCCGGCGCGTGTCCAGCTCCCGGATCGCGCCGGTCTCCGGGTCGCCGATCAGCACGACGCCGATGTTCGGCAGCTCCATCTCGCGCGGGTCGACGATCTCCACGGCGAGCACCTGGTGCTGCGCGGTGAGCTTGCGCATCGCCCGCTCCCAGGGCGGCGGCACCGACGGGTCGGTCTCACCGTCCTCGGGGGTGAGAAAGTCCGACACCACGACCCGCAGGCCGCGCTTGCGCTGGGTGCGGGCCATCGACTCCAGCGCGGACGCCAGATCGCTGCGCGCCTGGTGCTCGGCGGTGCCGGTCTCGGCCAGCAGCGCCCGCAGCAGCCCGTACAGCGCCAGCCGCCCGGACCGGGCCGGCCAGCGCCGCAGCGCGGAGTCGCGCAGCATCAGCCCGCCGAACCGGTCCCCCAGCCGGTGCGTGAGGAACCCGACGGTGGCGACCGCCGCCACCGCGAGCTCGCGTTTCTCCAGCTGCGACGTGCCGAAGTCCATCGACGCGGACAGGTCGACCAGCGCCCAGGTCTCCAGCTCGCGGTCGGCGATCAGGTCCCGCACGTGCGGCACCGTCGTGCGCGCCGTCACCGCCCAGTCCATCCGCCGCACGTCGTCCCCGACCTGGTACTCCCGGGCCTCGGCGACCTCGGTGCCGGGCCCCGGCAGCAGCCCGAGGTGCTCACCGTGCAGGTACCCCTCGAGCCGTCGTACGACGGTCAGCTCGAGCCGCCGCAGCGCGCGCTCGGGAGCGAGCTGCGAGATCGACATCGCGGCCCGGGTGTCGGGTTTGACAGACATCGTGATGCCCTAGACGAAGTCCGGGCGGCCGCTGTTCTGGCCGCCGTCACGCCAGACCGGCTGCGGCGGCGGCACGGTGGCGAGGATCCGCTCGACGACCTGCCGAGGGTCGACGTTGTCGGCGACCGCGTCGAACGACAGCCCGAG
>DASXRB010000173.1:0-2046 GCA_036506875.1 Kribbellaceae bacterium
TCGCCCAGGGCACCACCCCGTGGGCCACGCCGTCGTGGACCGTGGCGCTGCGGCACCTCGGCAAGGACGGCGCGCACCTGGAGGAGCTGACCGTCGGCTTCCGGGTGCCCGGCGACGTGATCGAGTACGCCGCCCGGTTGCTGCCGGCGATCGCGCCCGGCCTCACTCCCCCGACCGCCGTACGACGTGCCCGCGGTGAGCTGCGGATCGACCTGGTCGCCGACAGCTTGGAGGCCGCCGCGGACACGGTCGTCGCCGTGATCGAACGACCCGGCTCGATCGGGCTCATCGTGCCGGACGCGCTGGTCGCCAGCGCCCGGAAAGCCTTGCAGGCACGTGAGGTGAGCTACTCCGTGCTCGGTGACGAGGACGACGTGGACGCGCATGTCGACGTCGTACCCGCGGGTCTGGCGAAGGGTCTGGAGTTCGACCACGTGGTGCTGGTCGAGCCGGCCGCGATCGTCGCCGGCGAGGCCGACGAGCGCACCGGCCTGCGGCGGCTCTACGTCTGCCTCACCCGCGCCGTCACCTCCCTCGCCGTGTTCCACCACGACGACCTGCCGGCCGTTCTGCGCTGACTGCACATCGCTGTCGATGTACGACACCGCTGGCGGTGTGCGACCGCGAGACCGGTCCGCCGGGGTGCGACACTGAAGGCAGCGATGCAGGAGCAGGTCACGATCCCGCTGTCCGGCGGTGTGCGGCTCGCCGGTGACCTGGCCGTGCCCGCCGGCGCGACCGGGCTGGTGGCGTTCGCTCACGGCAGCGACAGCAGCCGGCACAGCCCGCGCAACCAGTACGTCGCGTCGGTGCTGAACGGCGCCGGCCTGGCCACCTTGCTCTTCGACCTGCTGACCCGCGACGAGGCCGCGGACCGGCGCAACGTCTTCGACATCGGCCTGCTCGCCGGCCGGCTCGGCGCCGCGCACGACTGGACGGCCGGCCGGGAGGACCTCGCCGGGCTGCCGGTCGGGTATTTCGGCGCCAGCACCGGTGCGGCCGCGGCGCTGTGGGCGGCGGGCGACGGCTCGTACGACGTGTACGCGATCGTCTCCCGCGGCGGCCGGGCCGACCTGGCCACTGACCGGCTCCCGCGCGTGACGGCGCCGACGCTGCTGATCGTGGGTGAACGCGATCCCGAGGTACTCGAGCTGAACCGCCGGGCCCAGCGCGAGCTGCGCGGCCCGAGCGCACTCGAGATCGTGCCGGGCGCGAGTCATCTGTTCGAGGAGAAGGGCACCCTCGAGCGTGTCGCGGAGCTCGCCCGGGACTGGTTCGCCACCCGGCTGCCGGAGCGGTAGTGCCCTCCGGCGCGGACGGCTGTTCGTGGCCCTCGGCGACCGATGAGCTGATCGCGGCGCAACGCGGCCTGGCCGCTCGAACACCGGAGCCGTGGACCTTCCGGGACGGCTGCGTCGTCGCCGGCTGCTGGGCGTGTTTCCCGCTGGGCGCGACCGGTCCCGGCGCGGCCGGCGATCCGGCCTGGGCCGCGGCGGTCGCCACCCGCTCCGGCCGCGTCGTCGCCCGCCGCGTGGTGACCGGCCGGACCGGCGCCGCCTACCAGCCGGGCCTGCTGGCGCTGCGGATCGGGCCGCTGCTGCACGACGTCGTACGACGGCTCGACCCGCCGCCGGCCGTACTCCTCGTGGACGCGACCGGCCGCGACCACCCGCGGCGAGCCGGCCTGGCCCTGCACCTCGGCGCGGCGCTGGACCTCCCGACCGTGGGCGTGACCCACCGCCCGCTGCTCGCGACCGGGGACCAGCCCGCGGATACCGCTCTCGCGACGGCACCGCTGTACCTCGACGGCGAGGAGGTCGCCTGCTGGTTGCGGGCCCGGCCGGGCACCCGCCCGATCGTCGTACACCCGGCGTGGCGGACCGACGTCCCCACCGCACTCCAGGTCGTCGAGGCCTCGCTCGCCGGCCGCCGTACCCCGGAACCCCTCAGGCTCGCCCGCCAGGCCGCCCGCATGACCCGCACGTCAGCGCGGTAGGCAACCGCTCACGGGCGGGGTCAGCTCGAGAGTTGCGCCTCGGCGTCGGC
>DASXRB010000174.1:0-2723 GCA_036506875.1 Kribbellaceae bacterium
TCTGGTCGGCGGCTTCGCGGTCGCGCCTGGAACCGCGATCAGGGCGCGGTTCCAGGTCGTGGGCAACTCGCCGACCACGCTGCAGGCAAAGGTCTGGCTGGCCGGCGACACCGAGCCCGGCGCGTGGCAGGCGTCGGTCACCGACTCGACCACGGCCCAGCAGAGCCCCGGAGCGATCGGCCTGGCGGTCACCGTCTCGGCCAGCAACACGGCCGTGCCGATGACCGCGACGTTCCGCGACTACTCCGCCGTCACGCCGGCGTAGCGGAAGTCCAGGTCCTCGCCTTCGGCTCAGGAGGTCAGCCAGTCGCGATGCTCGGCCGGGACGACGACGACGTCGCGGCTGCCATACTCGGCGCTGAAGTCCGCGGTCGGGACCTGGCTCGCGTCGACCCGCACCGGGCCGGCCGGTGTGAGAACGTGTATCTGATAGCCGTGCGCGAGCATCTGAACGAGTTGCGCCCGCAACTGCGGTGTCTCGCTGAGCACCTCGACGAACAGGCTCGCGCGCTGCCGGAGCAGCAGCTGCAGCGCGACCTCGAGCACGGCGTGCTCCATGCCTTCGATGTCCAGCTTGACCAGGGTCACCCCGTCGACGAGTTCAGCGGTGTCCACGGTCGGGACGGTGATCAGGCGGCTCGCGGCGCGTCGGAGGCCGACTCCTTCGGTGCCGGCCGCGACGAATGCCCCCAGCGGTGCGACGTACCGCTCCGCATCCGGCAACGCCAGCTCGATGGTGTCAGCGGCCTTCTTGCCTACCGCGGCGGCATTCACCACCGTGACGTTGCCGAGTCCGTTCAGCTCGACGTTGCGGCGAACGATCTCGGCCGACTCCGGCTGCGCCTCGACCGCGGTGTAGCGGGCGGCGGGCGCGGCGAGCGCGCCCTGCACCGTGTAGTAGCCGATGTTCGCGCCAATTTCCAGGATGGTCGCCGACCGGGAGCAGAACCGGCGCCACATGCTGACCTCGCCCGGCTCATAACTGGACTCGCCGTACCAGTAAAGGAGGTGCGCGATCTGGTTATCGACGGCGACGAGCCGCATGCCCGATCCGTCGGCAAGGGTGAACGTGCCGAGCCCGGCGATGGACTTGTGCCGAAGCACGCCGGCTACCTTCGCCCAGCCGGCTCGACGCCAGCCGGTCGCGGTGCCGAGATGGTCGCGTGCGGCGGCCGACCAGGCGTCGGGAAAGGCGCGCAGCGCCATCGTGAGGGTCATCCGGGCGCGCACCCGGGCTCGGGTCCGCAGGTCGAGGGTCGGCACCAGGGATATCCCTAGGACGGCTTGACAGCGACCGGCGTCGGGGGCAGACCGGTCCGGGAGCGGGCCCTGGCGGGCAGGCCGAAGGTGAACACGTAGCCAACCGTTGGCGCGACGAACAGCGACAGTTGCTGGGCCAACCGGCGCAGCGCGCGGACGGTGGCGCCGCGCCGGACGACCACCAGGACCCCGTCGGCGTGCCGGGCCAGCGCAGCCGCCTCGGCGGAGGTGGTCAACGGCGCGGCGTCGACCACCAGCAGGTCGTACCTCCGCCGCATCTCCATCACCGCGTCGGCCATCGCGGAGGACCGGAAGAGGCTCGGGGTGCTCTCGGTGATGGAGCCGGCTGGCACCAGCCAGAGCGCCTGGTCCTCGTTGAGCGCGACCGAGTCCGTGCACTCGTCCAGGCTCGTCCGCCGGTCGGCCAGCGCAGTGAGGCCCCGGCGCTCCTGCTCGAGGCCGAACAGCGCGGACAGCCGCCGACTGCTCCCGTCGGCGTCGATGAGCAGCACCCGCACGCCGTCGCGCGCCGCCGCGATGGCCACGTGGGCGGCCGTCGTCGTCCGCCCCTCGCCCCGCGCAGCGCTGGTGACGAGCACCAGACCGGCGCTGATCGCGGCCTGTAGGCTGGATGCGACGAACTGGTAGGCGGCCGACGGCATCGCGATCGGGTCGCTGAGGACGGCCTGCTCGTGCCGGGCGACCTCGGGCACTTCGCCGAGCGGCGGCGCCTGCAGCAGGTCGACGGCGCCCTCCGGCTCGCGCACCCGGCGGTCCCGGTCGGCTCGCAGCCAGGCGATCGTCGCCGCCAGCAAGGCTCCGAACACCAGCCCGAGCGCGCCCTCCCGGATGGGCAGCTGCCCGTGGGTCGCCGTTGCTACCGTCGCCGGGTCGATGAACGACACGCCGCTGCCGAAGAGGGTGGCTTCTACCCGGATGTCGCTCGCCTTCACCGCGAGCTCCGACAGGGTCTGGGTGGCGGCGCTCGTCTCGGCCTGTGCGGCGGCCTGCCCCGGCTGCACCTTGGTCGGCAGCGACTTCTTGATCTGCTCGCGGGTGAGCGTGATCGCGTTGAGCGCGGACTGGGTCGCCACCGAGACGTCGTTCAGGGTCTCCGCCTGGTACGCGCGCACGACAGCGTTGCAGATCTGGACCGCCCGATCGGCGTTGTCCGCGGTCGCCGTCACCACCACTGCGTCGCCGTCGCTGCTGGCGACCGCCTTCACCCGCCGGCGGAGGTCGTCCGCCGTCGTACCGGGTACCTCCTCGGCCGCCCTGGCGAGCACCTGTTCCGAGGTGGTGTAGAGGGCGCGCTGCTTGGTGTACCGGACGAAGCTCGGCTCGCTGGTGATGGCGACACCGATCACGTTGTCGCTGCGGGGCGTCGCGAGCGCCATCCTGGCCTGCGCGGTCACGTCCTGGCGGTGCAGCATCAGGGAGACGCCGGCGCTGACGAACCCCAG
>DASXRB010000175.1:0-1952 GCA_036506875.1 Kribbellaceae bacterium
CCGGCCAACGCCCGCTGGTTCTACGGCCTGGCCAAGAAGGGCGACATCATCGAGATCGTCGGTACCGAGCGGAAGGTCAAGTTCCGCGACGGCTGGACCGACTGGAACATGACCTGGGCCCAGTACGTCGCCGGCAGCGCGCTGCGCTGACCGGCAACGAAAGAGGGGCGGTCCGCACTGCGGACCGCCCCTCTTTCGTGTGGGGTGACTGATGGGACTTGAACCCACGACACCCGGGACCACAACCCGGTGCTCTGCCAACTGAGCTACAGCCACCATGCCCCTGCCGGGGTCGACCCATCATAGCGGGGACTCCGGCGGCAAGCCGAACCGGTTCCCCTACCGCCGCGCCGGCTCCGCGGACCGCTGCGGACCGGCCGCCCGCCGGGGCTCACGCGGACTGCGCGGGCCCGTTCTCGCCGGCGACCAACTCGGCGGCTACGGCCTTGGCCTCCTCGACGTCCGGCCCGGGCAGCGGAACGAAGACCGTGCGCCGGTAGTACGCCAGCTCGCGGATGCTCTCCCGGATGTCCGCGAGCGCCCGGTGTGCCAGCCCCTTCGCCGGCTGGCCGAAGTAGACCCGCGGGTACCAGCGCCGGCACAGCTCCTTGATCGACGAGACGTCGACCATCCGGTAGTGCAGGTGGGCGTCGAGCGTGGGCATGTCCCGGGCGATAAAACCACGGTCGGTGGCGATGGAGTTGCCGCAGAGCGGCGCGGACCGTGGCTCCGGCGCGTACGTGGTGACGTACTCCAGCACGCGCCGCTCGGCCTCGGCCAGCGTCACCGTGGACGAACGGACCGCCTCGGTCAGCCCGGAGCGGGCGTGCATCTCGCGGACGACGTCCACCATGCCGTCGAGCAGATCGTCGTCGGCGCGGATCACCACGTCGACACCCTCACCGAGGACGTTGAGGTCGGAGTCCGTGACCAGCGCGGCAACCTCGATCAGCGCATCGCGCCCGAGGTCCAGGCCGGTCATCTCACAGTCGATCCAAACGAGGCGGTCGGTCACCAGAGCAGCCTAACGGTGCGTGATCTCGGACGTTCGGGGACACCGCCCCCAGAGCGCTCGCCGGCCCGACCGGGACCGGGCGTCCGCCGGGAGGCGGGCGACGTCTTCGGGGCGATGGCACCAAACATGTCGCCCGCTTTGTCAGGCGAGGCCGCGGTAGGCGTGCGCGTACCGGAGCAGCGGCGCCCGGCCGAAGCCGACGTAGGCGATCGCGAGTACCTCGCCGATCACGAGCGTGTGGTCGCCCACGGTCAGGCGGTTGGTGGTCCGGCACTCCAGCGCGGTGAGGCCGCCCTCGACGATGAGCGCGTCCGTGTGCTGCCCACGGTGGTGGGGCGTGTCGTCGAGCAGCAGCCGGGCACTCGGACGCCCGGCGGCCGCGAACCGCCCCGCCAGCTGCTTCTGGTGCGCGCCGAGCACGGAGACCGCCCACAGGTCGCGGCGGCCCAGTACCTCGTCCAGATAGGAGTCCGAGTCGACCGCCACCGCGACCAGCGGCGGGTGGAGCGAGATCGAGGCGAACGAGGTGATGACGCTGGCCACGTCGTCCCGTTCGTCGCGAACACTCACGATCGTGACCCCGGTCGTGAACCGAGATAGTGCGTCGGTGAACTCCTCAGGCGACATGTCCGTTGACGTTAGTGAACGGTGACGTCAAGGCGGCCGATGTCGAGCGGGTGTTGCGCACATGACCCGCTCGATCTCGACGAGATTGGCGTCACTGTCGCCGCCCGGAATCTCTGAAGACATTGAACCGTTATGTAGTTCGCAGTAGCGAGCAGACCCAATTGGGGGGACGATGACGCGGAACGCGGAGCAGCAGGTGCAGCGGATTGCCGTCGATCGAGACGACGATGCCGCGGTGCCTGACCGCGACCTCGTCGGGACGTACCTGCACGAGATCAGTCGTACCCCGCTGCTCGACGCGGCGCAGGAG
>DASXRB010000176.1:0-9203 GCA_036506875.1 Kribbellaceae bacterium
GCGACGACGAACGCTCTCGCGATCTCCGGGGTCTGCAGCCCGGCGATGAGGCGCAGCGTCAGCGCGACCTGCGCCTCGGGCGCGAGCGCCGGGTGGCAGCAGGTGAAGATCAGGCGCAGCTGGTCGTCGACCACGGCGCCCACCTCCCTCGGCTGGTCGGGCTCGGCCATCAGCGTGGCCGCCCGCTGGCGCTCGTCCCGGGTGCCTTCGCGCCGCAACCGGTCGATGCCCTTGTTGCGGGCCGTGGTGATGATCCACCCGGCCGGGCTCGGCGGGACGCCGTCGGCCGGCCAGCGCCGCAGGGCCGCCGCGAAGGCGTCCTGGACCGCCTCCTCGGCGAGGTCGATGTCGCCGAGCACGCCGACCAGGACCGCCACCGCGCGGCCGTACTCCTCGCGGAAGACCGCTTCGACGGACGTCGGTCAGCCCTCACCCTGGATGGGCCGCACCTCGACCGCGAGCGGGCTGAGCACCTCCGCCAGCTTGCGGCCCCACGCGAGGGCCGTGTCCAGGTCCTCGGCGGCGACGATCGTGAATCCGCCGAGGTGCTCCTTGCCCTCCGCGTACGGGCCGTCGGTGACCAGCACGTCACCGTCCCGCGCGCGCAGCGTGGTCGCGGTGCTCGGGTCGTGCAGCCCGGCGGCGAACACCCAGGCGCCGGCGGCGCGCATCTCTTCGTTGAGCTTCGCGAGGTTCGCCATGATCGGGTCGAGGACCTCGGGCGGCGGCGGGTCGCCGTCAGGCTGGTAGATGCTCAGCAGGTACTGCTTCATCACGTCCTCCTGTCCTGAACGCTATCGCTGGTGTGGCGAACGAGCTCCGGGATCACCGTGTCCCAGGTCTCCGGCGGCGGGGCGGCGTGGCCGGTGCCGTCGAGCGGGATCAGCCGTGCATGCTCGAGCTCGCGCGTGAACGCCTCGCCGTGCCCGAGCGGGAACAGTGGGTCCTCGGTGCCGTGCAGGACGAGCGTCGGGACGGTGATCTCGGGCAGGCGGTGCCGGTACGGCTCGCCGGGGTCGATCGCGCCGTGGTTGACCGTGCTCGCCCGCGGGTCGCGGGTGCGCGCGGCCACGCCGGCCGCGATCGAGCGCACCCGGTCCGCGTCGAAACCGCGTGACCCGGCGAGGAGCCGCTGGCCCTCGACGAGGTGCTCCGTGACCGCGGCGCGGTCCGACCAGTCAGGCTCCGGCGCGGGTTCCGGGCTGGTGAACCGGGCCAGCAGCCGCGGCGCCATCATCGGCAGGTCGGACGCCGGCGGCGATGCGGGCCGCATTCCCGGGCTGGTGCTCGCGAGCGTCAGCGACGCCACCGTCCCCGGGTACGCGAGTGCCAGCTTGCAGGCGATCGCGCCGCCGAGCGAGACGCCCACGAGGTTCGTCGTGGTGACATCGAGCGCGCGGAGCAGTCCCGCCGCGTCGGCGACCAGGTCGTCGAAGCCGTACGACGGGTCGCCGGCGGGGTAGCTGACCGACTCACCGGTGTCGCGGTAGTCGTACCGGATCACGTACCGCCCGCCGGCCGCGAGCCGCTCGCAGAACTCGTCCTCCCACCAGTCCATCGAGCAGGTCGCGCCGGCCAGCAGCAGGACCGCCGGGTCGCCCGGGTCCCCGAACGTCTCGGTGCACAGGCCGGCGCCGTTCGCTGTGACGATCCGCGTGGTCACGCGGTCGCTCCGGCCGGGACGTACGTGTTGATGACGACGCCCGTGGTGGTCGGCACCGAGCCGGTCAGCCGCAGTTCGTCGTACATGGTGTCGTCGAACAGCCGGGTGCCGGTGCCGAGCACGATCGGGTGGACGAGCAGCACGTACTGGTCGACGAGGTGCTCGCGGATCAGGGTCCGCAGCAGGTTGCCGCTGCCGAGGACGACGATGTCGCCGCCGGGCTCGTCCTTCAGCTTCGCGACGGCGGTGGCGGCGTCGCCCGGCAGCAGGATCGAGTTCTGCCAGGGGAGCGGCTCGCGCAGCGTCGTCGAGGCAACGTACTTCGGGGTGGCGTTGAGCACGTCGGTGATCCGGCCCTCCTGCTTCGGCCAGTACGCGTAGAAGTCCTCGTAGGTGCGCCGGCCGAGCAGGATCGCGCCGGTCGACGCCATGCCCTTCCCCATCTCGCGGCCCTGCACCTCGTCGGCGTACGGCGCCGCCCAGCCACCGTGCGGGAACCCGCCGCGGGTGTCCTCGTCCGGGCGGCCCGGCGCCTGCATCACGCCGTCCAGGCTCAGGCTGATGTTCGCCACGACCTTGCGCATCGTTCCTCCTGGGGTTCACCGGCCGGTCTCGTCGCCGGCCTCTCACCCCCTACACGAACGCGCTACCCGTGAATCGACACCCGGCCGGCGAGCTGTTCCGGCAGGTCGAGCCGCCGTCGATGCTGCGCATCGCATGCGTCCGAACCCACCACTCGCGCGGGTCGGTTCAGACGCCGGTCACAAGGGCCCGACCATGCGCGACACGCCGGGTCACAAGGGCCCGATGAAGGGGTTGGGTCAGTCGGTTTGGGTGACCTTCTTGAGGCCTCGGGGGGCGTCGGGGTCGAGGCCGAGGCGGCGGGCCAGGGCCTCGATGGTGCGCTGAGCCGGGATGATCAGGGTGAGCGGGGCGAGGGTCTCGGGGAGGTCGGGGCCGGGGAGGTCGACGTCGCAGCGGCTCGCGAACGCGGTGTCGCCGCCGATGCCGAGGATCCGGCTGCCCTTCTCGCGCACGGTCGCGGCCAGCTCGGTCATGCCGGGCAGTGCCGGGCCGTCGCCGGCCGCGACCAGGATGGTGACCAGGTCGGCGTCGACGACCGCGATCGGGCCGTGTTTCAGGTCGGCGTACGACAGGCCGCGCACCGGCTGCAAGCAGGTCTCCTCGAGCTTGAGCGCGACTTCGAGCGTCGTACCGAACGACAGGCCGCGGCCGCTGGCCAGCACGTCGTGGGCGCTCGCGAGCAGCGCGGCGGCGTCGTCGACGGGCGCCTCGAGCGCCTGCGCCGCGACCTCCGGGACGCGGGCGATGCCGGCGTCGAGGGTGCCGGGGGTGGGCGCCAGGGCGTCGACGGCGACGGTGATCGCGGCGAGCTGGGTGGTGTAGGTCTTGGTCGCGGGCACGGCCATCTCGACCCCGGCCTGGGTGGTCAGCGCGACGTCGGCCACGGAAGCGAGCGGGCTGTCCTCGTGGTTGGTGATGCCGACGACCGCGGCGCCGTTGCGCTTGGCCCACTCGGCGGTGTCGACGATCTCCTGGGTGGCGCCGGACTGGCTGACCGCGATCACCAGCGAGTCGCTCAGGTCGTACGACGCGCCGTAGAGCGTCGCCACCGACGGCGCGGCCAGCGACGCCTGCCGGCGGGCGTGGATCTCGGTCAGGTAGCGGCCGTACACGCACGCGTTGTCCGACGATCCGCGGGCCACGAACATCACGTGCCGGCGACCCTCGCCGAGCCGGCTGACCCGCTCGCGCAGCGGTAGCAGGTGCTCGAACGTCGCGGCCAGCGCGGCCGGCTGCTCCGCGATCTCGCGGGCCATCTGGGTCGTCTCGGGCGTCTCGGGGGGCGTCACGGAAACCACGATGCTCACTGGTCCTATCTGGTCTTAACAGGTATGCTGCACACGCTAGCAGTGGCGGCAACCAGAGGGCGAGGCTCCGGCGATGGTGGCGACGAAACGAGCCCAGGTGCGCGAGGTGCTCGAACGGCTGGTGGACGGCGAGTTGCACCCGGGTGACCCGATCCCGTCCGAACGGGCACTGGTCGACCGGCTGAACGTCTCCCGGGTGACGGTGCGGCAGGCGATCAGCGACCTGGTCGAGAACGGCGCGCTGGAACGCGTGCACGGCAAGGGCACCTTCGTCACCGGCCCGCAGGTCGACTCCCAGCTCCACCTGACGTCGTTCTCCCGCGAGATGCGCGCCCGCGGCCTCGAGCCCGGCACCGTGGTGCTGTCCGCGACCGAGATCGACGCCGACGCGCACGCCGCGCAGGGCCTGCGGGTGGCCGAGGGCACCAAGGTGATCCGCGTCGAGCGGCTGCGCACCGCGGACGGCTCGCCGATGGCGTACGAGATCGGCTACTACCCGGCCAAGCTGTTCCCCGGCTTGCTCGGCCGCGAGCTCGGCACCCTGTACGACGTGTTCGCGAGCGAGTACGACGTGGTGGTGACATCAGGCGAGCAGACCGTGCGGGCCGACAACGCCGACGGGCACGTGGCCCGGATCCTGGGAGTCGCGCGCCGGGCACCGCTGCTGGTGCTGGAGCGGACTACCTTCGCAGGACGCCGTGTGGTGGAGTTGTCCTGGTCGGCGTACCGTGCGGACCGCTACCGGCTGCACATGGCGCTGACCCCGCGGGGGCCACGAACGAGCTGAGCACTCGGGCTGTCGCGCAACGGTGCGTCGTACGGCCCGCATCAAGACGGAACACACGAACTGAGGAGTACCGCGACATGCCCATTGCCACCCCTGAGGTCTACGCCGAGATGCTCGACAAGGCGAAGCGCGAGAGCTTCGCCTACCCGGCGATCAACGTGAGCTCCTCGCAGACCCTGAACGCGGCGCTGCGCGGTTTCGCCGAGGCCGGTTCGGACGGCATCATCCAGGTCTCGACCGGCGGCGGTGAGTACCTGTCCGGCCCGACCGTGAAGAACATGGTCACCGGCGCGGTCGCGCTGGCGGCGTACGCGCACGAGGTCGCCAAGAACTACCCGGTGAACATCGCGCTGCACACCGACCACTGCCCGAAGGACAAGCTCGACGGCTTCGTCCGCCCGCTGCTGGAGATCTCCGCCGAGCGCGTCGCGCGCGGCGAGAACCCGCTGTTCCAGTCGCACATGTGGGACGGCTCCGCCGTGCCGCTGACCGAGAACCTCGAGATCGCCAAGGAGCTGCTGGCCAGGGCCGCGGCCGCGAAGATCGTGCTGGAGATCGAGGTCGGCGTGGTCGGCGGCGAGGAGGACGGCGTCGCCAACGAGATCAACGAGAAGCTGTACACGACGGTCGAGGACGGCCTGGCCACGGTCGACGCGCTCGGCACCGGTGAGAACGGGCGCTACCTGACCGCGCTGACGTTCGGCAACGTGCACGGCGTCTACAAGCCGGGCGCGGTGAAGCTGCGGCCGGAGATCCTCAAGGACATCCAGGAGGCGGTCGGCGCCAAGGTCGGCAAGGACAAGCCGTTCGACCTGGTCTTCCACGGCGGCTCCGGCTCCACGCTGGAGGAGATCCGCGCCGCCGTCGACCACGGTGTGATCAAGATGAACGTCGACACCGACACGCAGTACGCGTTCACCCGCCCGGTCGCGGGTCACATGTTCACCAACTACGACGGTGTGCTGAAGGTGGACGGCGGCGTCGGCAACAAGAAGGTCTACGACCCGCGCTCGTGGGGCAAGGCCGCCGAGGAGGGCATGGCCAAGCGCGTTGTCGTCGCCTGCGAGGACCTGCGCTCCACCGGGACGTCGCTCGGCACCGCCTGATCGCTGGCGCGCGACCGCGACCCGGACTAGCGTCGGGACCGGCCCACGATCGGTGGGCCGGTCTCGCGCGTTTCTGGGGAGGTTCTGGCGATGAGCGGACGCGTGGTGCACTTCGAGATCCCGTACGACGACGCCGAGCGGGCCCGTGCGTTCTACGCCGAGGCGTTCGGCTGGAACCTGCAGACCTTGCCGGACATGGGCTACACGCTCGTCACGACCGGTCCGACGAGTGAGCAGGGCATGCCGAGCGAGCCCGGGTTCGTGAACGGCGGCATGCTGCAGCGCGGTTGGGGCCCGGTCTCGGGCGGCCCGGTGATCACGGTCGACGTCGACGACATCGATGACGCGCTGGCGTCTGTCGAGCGGCTCGGCGGCAAGACCGCCGCGGCGAAGCAGCCGGTCGGTGACATGGGCTTCTCCGCGTACTTCACCGACCCCGAAGGCAACCTGATCGGCCTCTGGCAGAACGCCCCCGCCGGCTGACACGCGACCGCGGCAGCCGTCAGTCGTCGGCGGACACCTCAGCCTGCCGCCTCTTGGCGGCCTGTTCGGCCTCGAACTTCTCGCGGTCCATCTGCTTGGCGTTGGCGATCTTGACAGCGAGCGGATCGGGCTCGCGCCCGTCCTCACGGTCGAGCTTGAGAACGAGTTTCGCCGCGGCGACCTGGGCGGGTGTCACCCACCAGATCCTGGAAGGGTCACTTTCGGGCATGTTGTCCTCCCGTACCAGGGTCCACGTAAGGCTCGTCGTACTCAGAGTAGTCGGCGAGGTTGGCGATGCCCGTCATCACGGCGCCGGCAACCGCTCGCACGAAGGACCGGTCGCTGAGGACGACCAGGTGCGCGTCGGTGAGGGCCGCGAGGGCGGCGGTGCCCGCCAGGCTCCGGCGGACGTCTGGCTCGACCGCGAGCTCGACGGCCCAGCGGAGCAGGCGCATCGTCTCCTCGCTGCGGCCCCTGCGGTGCTGCTGATGAGCCGTCCGCTCCGACAGCGCATGAGCCTTGCGTGAGGTGCCGAAGGACACCACGGCCGTCAGCACGGCCACGACCGAGCCGACCAGCGCGACAGTGCTCGTCAGCACGGGACACCGCCGTCGTCTGGCACTCGGCGCGGGAGCCGGCGTCTGCGTCGTCGTGACGGGTCGAACTGGCGCACGCCCGACCGTGCCGCCGCGCGGGCGAACGCCGTCCGGACCCGTTCGACGACGAGGTCGGGATGGTCCAGGTCCGCCCAGGAGACCCAGGCGTGCTCCACCGCCGGCGGCCCGTCGTATGCGGACGGGTCCGGCCCCAGCCCGTCCGCGTCGTCGTCGCCGTAGTCGTGCCAGTACAGCTGCCAAGGCTCGAACTCCACCACCGTGCGCTGCTCCGGGAACCACAACGACGGCACGTCGTACTCCCGCGGCTGGACGTCGGGTGGTCCCGGCTGCGACGACGGCTCGGGCAACCCCGCGGCCCGCAGGTGGTACCGCAGCCGCGACTCACCCACCGATCCAGCCGTCCCGGTGGCCGCCCCGATCGTGCGCTCCGCTTCGGGCGCCCCGGCCGGCAACACGCGTGCCGCGGACTCCAGCGACCGCCGGTTGACCAGCCCGGCGTGCATCGCGGCGTCCACGCAGACCACGGCCGCCTCCGAGCGCGCGGTGGCCGCGACCTCCGCGACCGCCCGCGCCGGGCTCACCAGCGGCAGCCGGTTCCAGGTGTGCACGTGCTCGGCCGGCAGCGCGCACACGTGCCGGTGCACGCCCTCGGCGACCCGGCCGGCGCGGCCGGCGCCGGTGGTGACGTGCACCGCCGACAGGTCGAGCCCCCACAGCGGCAGCCCGTAGAGACCGGCCGCCGACTGATGGCTCGCCACCAGCCCGGGCCGGGCGCCGGACAGCAGACCGTACGACCTGCGCAGGTAGACCATCTCGTCGCTCACGACGAACAGCAGCCGGCGCAGCGCATACGTCCCCCGGGAGACGCGGCGCCACGACCCGCACTGCAGCAGGTAGTCGATCGCGGCGTCCTCATAGCCGCACGCGCGCGCGTCGGCGCGCGTGAAGACTCCGCCTCGTATCGCCGCCATCACGGCCAGTCGTGGGTTCACAGGGAGAAGATGCCGTCGTCCGGCGCCCCGCGGACGGGTCACCGGACGAACTGTGGACAAACCAGCCCACATACGGCCCTGTGGACAGAAACCGGCCCAGCAACAAACAGTGCTACACCAGCGACGCCCGGGCCGGTGCGAACGGCTGCCACAACAGCGGCATCCCGGCCTCCTCGGGCGTACGGCACCCCTTCTTCTCGTTGCAGGACGCGTGCGCGGCGACCGCGTTCAGCCACTCGGCACGTCCACCGCGCGAGCGTGGCAGCACGTGGTCCATGGTGTCCGCGCCGGTCTTGCCGCAGTACGCGCAGCGGAACCTGTCCCGCCGCAGCACGCCCTGCTTGCTGTACTTCACCCGGCCGGTCGCATACCGCCAGTGGGTCACGACGTAGCGCACCAGGCGCAGCACCCGCGGCACCGGAAAGGGGCCGATCGTCCGCTCGCCGTGCGCCTCCTCGACCACGGCGACCTCGCGGACGAGCATCCGGATGGCGTGCGGGATCGAAACCGTGTGCAACGGTTCGTACGACGCGTTGAGCACGATGACGCTCATCCGGTGCCTCCTTCCCAAGACCGTAGCGGATCGCAACGCGGCGAATCCCGCGCAGGATCTCAAGCGTGCGTGTCGTCGTGGTGAACGGTCAACCCGTTTCAGGTGACGGTCAGCGACGGGCGGGCCGACGAACCGTGGCCGGAAACCGCTGGAACCGGTCGGCGAGAATGGCCGCATGAGCTTCGACAACCTGCTGTCCGGACCGCCCGAGACCCTGCTGCCCGAGGACCCCGCGACCGCCGAGCTGGCCACCGGCAAGGACCCGGCCGAGGTCGCCGCGGCGTTCCCGGCGTCGTCACTGGCCTGGTCCGCCCTGGCCGATGCAGCGCTCGCCGACGGCCGCACGATCGAGGGCTACGCGTACGCCCGGACCGGCTACCACCGCGGCCTGGACGCACTGCGCCGCAACGGCTGGAAAGGCCACGGCCCGGTGCCCTGGGAGCACGAGCCGAACCGCGGGTTCCTGCGCTGCCTGGCCGCCCTCGGCAAGGCAGCCGGCGCGATCGGCGAGACCGACGAGGCCGAGCGCTGCACGACGTTCCTGCGCGACTCCTCCGCCACCGCGGCGGCAGAGCTCGCCTAGTAACGCGCGTACGACGGGACGTGCGGCAGCGGCGGCATCCCGACCTCGGCCGCGAGCCGCGTCGTGCAGCCGGTACCGCCGAAGCACCCACTTCGGCCCGGCCCCGACGTACCGCCGGAACAGCCGCTGCAGTGTCCGCACCGGCACGCCGAACCGCTGCGTCACCTGGTCCACCCGGGTCAGCCCGCGGTCGTTCACCATCGCGGTCACGATCCGCAGCACCAGTGCCAGCTCCCGCTCGTACTTGCGGGTGCACACCCCGGTCACGAACGCGCCGGTCCGCGTCGAGGTCTGCTCCAAGACGTCGTACGCCGCCCGCCGGGAGGCTGGCGTCATGACCAATATGAACACCGGCAAGGTAAACCCCGTCCCCGACGGTTACCACGCGCTCACCCCGTACCTGGCGGACTGGGTGCACTCGTCGGTCGTGCACTACTGCGCCGACGTGGACGCCACGCACGCCCGGGCGCTCGAGCACGGCGCCCGTCAGGTGGAGCCGGTCGCGACCTTCGTCACCGGGACCGGTA
>DASXRB010000177.1:0-3618 GCA_036506875.1 Kribbellaceae bacterium
CTCCGGCGCGGGGCCCCCCGACAGCAGAGGAGAAGTCCCGACCGGCCGAGGAAGTCCCCGGGCCGGCCGGGAAGACTTCCCGGACCCTGCAGCAAGCCCGGCGGTACCTTCAGGGCAGGAGGCAGGAGGTGGCAGATGCGCAGCAGAGGACTCGCGAGTGCGCTTGGCATCGCCGCCGTGCTGGCCTCGGCCGGAGCCGTCGTCTGCGTGTGGGCCGTGGGCTGGTCATTCGGCGACGCGCTCGAGGGGTTCGTCGTCAGCAACCTGCTCATCGGGCTGAGCTTCGGGCTGTGCGGCGCGCTGATCGCGTGGCACCGGCCGGCATCGCCGCTTGGCTGGATGTATGCGATCGGCGGTGTCTGCCAGGCACTCTCGGCGCTGGCGGCGCCGCTGGCAGCGCTGCTCGACGACCACGGCGCCGCGGAATGGGTCGTGCGGCTGGACATGACGGTCTTCCAGTGGGCGTGGCCGGTGAACATCACGCTGATCCCGATCTCGCTTCTCCTTCTGCCCGACGGCCGGCTCGCCTCGCCGCGCTGGCGCCCGGTGGCGATCGCCGTCGCGGTCACTGCGCCGCTGTTCGTCCTCGAGGTGGGGCTAGGCCCGGGCAGCCCGGAGGGCTTGCCGGCGTCGTACCTGACGCTGTCGCAGGACACCTACGACGGGCTCGCGTGGCTGTGGACGGCCAGTGAGATCCGGTGGGTGTTGTCGGTCCTGATCGGGGCGGCGTGCCTGATCGTGCGGTACCGGCGCGGCCCTGAGGTCGTGCGTCGGCAGCTGCTGTGGCTGGTCGCGGCCGCGGCCGTGATCGTGGTGGCCGTCGTCCCGTGGGCGCTTGTCGCCGGCACGCCGCTGGCAGTGCTGTTCACGATCCCGCTGCTGCCTGCCGCCGTCGCGGCCGGAGTGCTGCGGCACCAGCTGCTCGACATCCGGCTGGTCGTCGCCCGCGGTCTGGCCTACGCGTTGCTGTCCGGCCTGGTGCTCGCCGCGTACGCCGCCCTGGTCGTCGTGCTCTCCGGGGTCGCCTCCGCCCTGCTCGTCGCACTGCTCGCGCTGCCACTGCGCTCCCGGCTGCAGGCGGCTGTCGACCAGCTGCTCTACGGCGAGCGCGGCAACCCGCTGCGGGTGGCGTCGCGGGTCGGCCGGTCGCTGGGCGCCGGGCTGCCGGAGACGCTCGAGGAGATCCGCACGATGCTTCGGTTGCCCTACGTAGGCGTCGTCGTCGACGGGGAGCAGATCGCTGCTGGTGGGGTGCTGGACGGCGCGTCGGCGCAGCTTCCGCTCGACGGCGGCACCCTCGTCGTCGGCCTCCGATTGGGTGAGACCCGGCTCGCTCCGGCGGACGAGCGCGTGCTCGGCGTCCTGGCCGGACCGCTGTCGATCGCCGTCCGGGCGACCAGGCTGCTCGAGCAGCTGCAGCAGTCCCGCGAACGGCTGGTGGTGGCGCGGGAGGACGAGCGCCGTCGGCTCCGCCGCGAGCTGCACGACGGTCTCGGCCCGTTGCTCACGGGTGTCGCGCTGTCGGCGGACACCGCCGCCAACCTCGCCGGCGGCCAGCCGGACGACCCGATCCAGGGGCGGCTCATGTCGGTCCGCGCTGACACCCGGGCCGCGATCCAGGAGGTTCGCCGGATCGTCGACAACCTCGGGTCGCCGGCCCTGGACGAGCTCGGCCTGGTCGAGGCGTTGCGCATCCGCGCGGCCCAGACCCGGCGCCGCTCCGACGGCGCCGCCCTGCGCACTCTCGTCGACGCTGGTGAACTCCCGCCACTGCCACCGGCGGTCGAGCAGGCGGTCTACCGAATCGCGACCGAGGCCCTGACCAACGTGGTCCGGCATTCCGGGGCGTCGTCGGTCGTGGTGCGGCTGTGCTGCGACGAGGCCGGCGTGCGGTGCGAGGTGCTCGACGACGGGCACCGCGCACGGCCGTGGGTGCCGGGCGTCGGAATCACGGGGATGCTCGAGCGGGTCGCCGAGCTCGGCGGCTCCTGCGAGGTGGGTCCGGGTCCGCGCGGTGGACAGGTGCGGGTGTGGGTGCCGGTGGTGCTGGCATGACCCAGGACTCGATCCGCGTCCTCGTCGCCGACGACCATCCCGTCGTACGGTCGGGGCTGGTGGGCGTGCTGGGCTCGCTCGACGGGTTCGAGGTCGTCGCGGTCGCCGCCGATGGTCAGGAGGCGGTGCGCGAGGCGGTGCTGCACCGACCTGACGTCGCACTGATGGACCTGAAGATGCCCGGGACCGACGGGTTCACCGCGATCCGCGAGCTGGCCCGGGTGGCGCCGTCGGTGCGGGTCTGCGTGCTGACGATGTACGACGATGACGACTCGCTCTTCGCCGCGATGCGCGCGGGCGCCCACGGCTACCTGCTCAAGGGCGCCGAGCAGGAGGAGATCGCCCGCGCGGTCCGGGCAATCGCTGCCGGCGAGGTGATCTTCGGTCCGGGCATCGCGGCGCGGGTGCTCGACCAGCTCAACGCTCCCCCGGCCGACACACCGGCGGCTGCGTTCCGCGACCTCACCGCCCGAGAACTGGAGATCCTCGACCTCCTGGCCGCCGCGACGCCGACTGCGTTGATCGCGCAGCGGCTGGACGTCACCACGAAGACGGTGAGCAACCACGTCTCGAACATCCTCACCAAGCTGCACGTCGCCGACCGCACCCAGGCGGCGATGATGGCCCGCGAGGCCGGGCTCGGCCAGCGGCGGCCGGACGGTCGCAGGACGCGCTGACGCGAAGACCTGACCACTCAACGGTCGCGAATCTGGCGGGCTGACCAGTCGTGGTTGACCTCCGTGCGTGGGTTCTTCTGGCGGTAACTGTCGCCTTGAGATCGACGATCTCGGCGCGGTGCACGACCCGGAGCCGGTCCCGCGAAACGATGCGTCCGGGCGTCGCTTCGCGGAAACCCAGGTCAGAGCACACATGGCGTGGGGTTTCTTGTGCTCGATGCCCAACCTGGGGAGCCGAGCATTGAGGCCCATTGCCATAGTTGTGTCAGATCTGTCCGTGTACGGTGGATGGGCGTTCAGGGGCTCCCGTCAGCGCCCGAGCGTCAACTGCTTGCGTGCGTCCAGCAGCATCGCGACATCGGGTGCTCGCCGCCTCGGATCGCTTTGGTCGGAGAGCATTTCGCTTGCTGTGAACTGACCGATACCGGCCACTACGAGGCCGACACTCACCACTGAAACAGGGGCCGCCAGGGCACCGAGGACGATCTGGGAGAAGGCGAAGACGCGCCCGGCGTTTACCCAGATCTTCCGCTTCCGGACGGCGCTCTCCAGATCGTCACAAGCTTTGTTGATCTGGCGCACGGCCTCCTTCAAGGAGGCGGCGTCCGTTGCGCCGTCTCGGGAGAACTGTTGTAGCCGTTGCTGCAGGGTGGCCCGCGCGTTCTTGTAGTCGGCATTCGTCGTTACGACCTGAACCGCCTCCCTCAGCAAGTCGGTCTCGCTGCGGGAGTCGTCCTTGGGCAGAAGGATCTCGCGACCGACGACCGCGGACACGGTGGCCTGGGGGAGTGGATCAAGTTCGGACAGCCGGTGAATGCGAAGATCGCGCTCGAGATCGTCCAGCGAATGATACGGGGACGTGGCGATGACGCGTTCGGCCATGGCG
>DASXRB010000178.1:0-3922 GCA_036506875.1 Kribbellaceae bacterium
ATCACGCGGTTTGTGCGCTGGCTGATCGACGGCGGCCGGAGGGTGCGTCTGGTCACCGGCGACCGAGTGGACGAGGGCGTCGTCCGGGCCATTCTCGCCGATTTGGCCACGCAACGGCCCGGGCTCGACCCGTCGCAGGTCATCGCCGAGGCCGCGACCACCCAACACGAACTGATGCGGCAGCTGGCCGGCGCGGACGCAGTGGTCGCCACCCGCTACCACAACGTGCTGTGCGCGCTCAAGCTCGGGAAGCCGACGCTGTCAATCGGCTATGCCGCGAAGAACGACGTCCTGATGGCCGGCATGGGCGTCGGCGAGTTCTGCCAGGGGGCCGGCACGGTGGACTTCGACCTGCTGGTCGAGCAGTTCACCACCCTAGAGCGCCGATCCGAGCAGGTGCGCCGGACGCTCGCCGAGCACAACCGAGCCGCGACGCTGCGGCTCGAGCAGCAGTTCGATGCGCTGTCGGCCGTGCTGTTCCCGGCCGAAGAGCCGACCGCAGCGGGGGATACCCGATGAAGGCCATGCCGGTTGCGGCGATTGCCGGTGCGTATCTGTTCGAGCCGACCCCACACGTCGATGTCCGCGGCTTCTTCTGTCGCACGTTCGACCGGGATGTCGTCCGCGCGGTCGGCATCGACCCGGACGGGTTCGTCCAGGACAGCCAGTCCCGGTCGGGCAAAGGGGTGCTGCGCGGCATGCATCTGCGCTCGGGCGCCGGCGAGGCGAAGCTCGTTCGTTGCTCGTACGGCGCCGTGTTCGACGCCGTCGTCGACCTTCGGCCGGATTCCCCGACGTATCGCAATCGGGAGTTCTTCGAGCTCTCCGATAGGACTCAGATCACGCTGTACGTGCCGGCGGGGTGCGCGCACGGGTTCCAGGCCCTGACCGAGCCCGCCGACGTCTCGTACCGGATCGACCGGGCGCACGACCTGGCCGAGGACGTCACGATCGCCTTCGATGACCCGGAACTGGCCATTCCGTGGCCGCTTCCGGTCACATCGATATCCGAGCGGGACCGCAACGGCCCGTCCCTGGCGGTGGCCCTGAAGATGCTGAGGTGACGGATGGACGCGGACCGGCGCTTTGCTTTGTCGAGCCAGGCCAACGAGCGGCTGCACACGCTGATCCCCGGTGGTGCCCACACCTACGCGAAGGGCGACGACCAGTACCCCGAGGGCATGGCACCGGTCATCTCGCACGGGCGCGGCGCCCACGTGTGGGACATCGACGGTAACAAGTACGTCGAGTACGGCTCGGGTCTACGGTCGGTCAGCCTCGGGCACGCGCACCCGGGCGTGCTCGACGCGGTGCGCCGCGAACTGGACCGCGGCACGAACTTCGCCCGGCCGTGCATTGTGGAGATCGAGGCGGCCGAGCGCTTCCTGGCGACCGTGCCGACCGCGGAGATGGTGAAGTTCGCCAAGAACGGCTCAGACGTCACGACGGCGGCGGTCCGGCTGGCCCGCGCTGCGACCGGTCGCCCGATGGTCGCCGTCTGCCGCGACCATCCGTTCTTCTCCACGGACGACTGGTTCATCGGCAGCACCGCCATGTCGGCGGGCATCCCGGAGCAGGTCGCCGGGCTCACCGTGTCCTTCCCGTACGGTGACCTGGCTGCGACCGACGAGGTGCTCCGCCGCCACGAGGGTCAGGTGGCCTGCCTGATCCTCGAGCCGGCCACGTTGCACGAGCCGCCGCCCGGCTACCTCGCCGGCCTGCGGGAGCTCGCCCACAGTCACGGCTGCGTCCTGGTGTTCGACGAGACGATCACCGGTTTCCGCTGGTCGGAGGCGGGTGCCCAGGGCGTGTACGGGGTCACCCCCGACCTGTCCACGTTCGGTAAGGCGATGGGCAACGGGTTCGCGATCTCGGCCCTCGCAGGTCGCCGTGACCTCATGGAGCAAGGTGGCCTGCGGGACACACGCGAGCGGGTGTTCCTGCTGTCCACCACCCACGGCGCGGAGACGCACTCGTTGGCCGCCGCGATGGCCGTGATGCGGATCTACGTCGAGGAGGGCATCACGGCCCGCCTTCACGCGCTCGGCGAGCGGCTGGCCGCTGGCGTGCGCGAGGTAGCGGCCGCGCTGGCGGTCGGCGACCATGTCCTGGTCCGTGGCCGGGCCAGCAACCTGGTCTTCGGCACTCTCGACGAGGACCTGCGGCCGTCGCAGGGCTACCGCACGCTGTTCCTACGCCAACTGCTGGCCGGGGGAGTGCTCGCCCCTTCCTTTGTGGTCAGCGGCGCGCTTAGCGAGGCCGACATCGACCACACCCTCGAGGTGGTCGCCCGCGCCTGCACGGTGTACCGCAAGGCGCTGGACGCGCAGGATCCCGCCGCGTGGATGGGTGGGCGATCGGTCCGGCCGGTCTTCCGCCGGTTCGCCTGACTGGGAGCAGCTGATGTCGGCCGTGCCATTCGTGACCCGCTCCACCCGGAGCACGCTGCGCACCCTGCGCCGGGCGGCCGGGAGGGCGCGCGGCACACTGCACCGCACCCTGTCGGCCGTCGGCGTGCGGCAGTCCGAGGCGAAGATCTCCAGCGACTCGCAGCGATACTGGAGCGAGACCGACGGCGGGCGCTGGAAGTCCGACTCGCACTGGCGGAACGCCGACGTGTTCGCGGACAACGACATCTGGTCGCGAATCGGGCAGCGACACCTCGAGATGGTCGAGCGCGGCGCCCGGATGGTCGGCTTCAGTGGGACGTGGCGACGGATACTTGAGTGGGGTTGCGGCGGCGGTTCGAACGCCGTCCAGTTCGCGCCACGCGCAGCGGAGTTCATCGGAGTCGACGTGGTCGACGACAGTCTTGATGAGTGCGCCAAGCAGGTTGCGGCGGTATGCGACACCCCGTTCATCCCGATCCTGATCGACGTCGCCGAGCCGGAGAAGGCGGTCGCTGCAGTCGGTGCGCCGTGCGAGGTGTTCCTATGCTGCTACGTCTTCGAGCTCATCCCCACGCAGGAGTACGGCGAGCGGTTGTTGAGGATCGCCGCCCAACTGCTCTCCCCGGACGGGCTCGCGCTGATCCAGATCAAGTACGACGAGGGCCGCTGGGCCACAAAGCCGCGGCGGCGGGCGTACCGATCCGGGCTCGCCGACATGACGACCTACCCCATCGCGGCGTTCTGGCAGCTCGCCGTGAGCTGCGGACTCACCCCGCGGTACGTCGAGCTGGTGCCGAGGGACGAGCTCGACGAGCGGTACGCCTACTTCCTGCTGACCAGGACCGCTCAGCGCGGCACGTAGACTTTGACCCCCTCGGCGCCCGCGGTGTCGTAGGCCGCGACGTCGTGCTCGCTGAGGGCCGCGTTGTCGCTGAGCCGGTGGAAGTCCCGCAGCGCGGTGCCGATACAGGCCACGTCCACGCCCGGCGCGCCCTCGCCGCTGCGCACGTCGGCGAGGTGCACGGTCCGGAAGTCGATGCTGTAGCGGGTGACGCCGCTGGTGTTCGGGATGCTGGCATGCAGCTGGTCGCCCGAGAACAGCATGACCCCACCCACCGGCGGCACCAGGCACAACCGCGGCTCGTCCGGGTCGAAGGGCCGGACCGGTGCCGGGTGCACCCGCATGTCCTTGCCGCCGCTGAACGCCTTGATCTGAACGCGCCAGATGTTGGCCTGGTAGTAGTTGTAGTCGCCGCTGGTGTTCTCGATCTCTCGGCCGAACCAGCGCGGGAAGAACTCCATCACGTTGTCGGCCGCGGCCGGCCACACCGGCAGCCACCAGTTGATCTGCTGGGTCGGTGCGCCGTACCAGGTGTCGCGGTGCGGCTGGAAGGCATAGGCGATCCCCGTACTGAGCCCGCCGACCGGGAAGGCGGTGCGCAGCTTGGGCACGTCCCCATAGATCTGGTCCGGCGACGCGCCGAGCGCGGTGGTGATCCGCCGCACGTGCGCGATCGACTCCGGATGGTGGA
>DASXRB010000179.1:0-3205 GCA_036506875.1 Kribbellaceae bacterium
GCAGCGCCGTCCCAGCCGCTGCCGCGGCGCGCGGCGCGGCGCTCGCGGCGGCGCCGGCGCTTCCTGTGGATGACGAACCAGACGCAGAAGACCACGATCAGCGGGCCCGGGAACGAGAACGGCCAGACCTTCAGCGAGGACGACACGCCGAGCGCGAAGAAGATGCAGGTGCCGACCACCACCGGCCACAGCCACGGGTGGTCCGGCCGGGCCCGGCGGCCGAGCAGCTCCTCCGCGGGCGCGGTGTCCGACCCCTCCTCGGGCATCAGCACCCAGGCCGCGATGTACAGCGGGATGCCGGCACCGCCGGCGACCGCCAGCACCGCGACCACCACCCGGATCAGCACCGGGTCGATGTTCAGGGCACGGCCGATCCCGCCGCAGACGCCGGCGATCATCCGGTCCGAGCGGCTGCGGCGCCAGCTCTGCACATCGCGCATCCGGTCGGTGTTGATACCGCCCGGGCCGCTCGGGTTCTGCTCCATGACACCGATAGTGTGGCGGATCCGTGACCGACGGCATCCGGGATCACCCCCTGGCGACCCTGGCGCACCGCGCGCGCGAGTGAGGTACCGGCCGGGGTCAAACCTGCTGGCCCTGACCGCGCGCGCATGTGACGATCGATTCGATGACACAACCAGCACAGGCCGCCGCGTCCGGCGAGCGGCCCACCAGCGCGACCGGGACACCCCCGGGCGGGAGTTCCCCGGGCGGCGGCGCCCCCGGTGCCGCCGGTGGCGCGGCTGCGGGCGGCCCGGCGCCGGTGCGACGTGCCTACCGCCGGACGGACGGCCGGATGCTCGCCGGCGTCGCCGGTGGTATTGCCGACCACCTCGGCGTGCCGGACAAGTCGGTCCGGCTGATGTTCATCCTGAGCACCGTGTTCGGGGGTTTCGGTGCGCTGGTCTACGCGGCGCTGTGGTTCCTGATGCCGCCGGCGACGCGGGAGGCGCCGCGCACCCCGGGCGCGGCCTGGGCGGAGCACTCGGGACGCCGTACGACGCGGACCCGCAGCCGCAAGGAGGACTTCGGCCAGCTCACCGCGCTCGTCGTCCTGGGCTGCGGGGTGCTGCTGCTCCTGCAGACCGCCGGGCTGGGCGTCGGCAGGCTGTTCTGGCCGCTGGTGTTCGCGGTCACCGGTCTGGCGCTGATCTGGAAGCAGGCCGACGAGGCGCAGCGCGAGGAGTGGGCGAAGACCTCCAAGAAGTGGCCCTTCCTCGGGGTGCTGTTCGGCAAAGGTGGTTTCACCTCGGCGATGCGGGTGGCGGTCGGGCTGATCCTGGTCGGCGCCGCGGTGACGGTGTTCCTGGTGCAGAACGGCCGGCTCGCGCAGGTCGGCGACGTACTCATAGCGCTGCTGCTGGCGATCGTCGGCGTCGGTGTGATCGCCGGCCCCTGGGTGCACCGGCTGACTCGCGACCTGTCCGCCGAGCGCAACGAGCGGATCCGCAACCAGGAGCGCGCCGACATGGCCGCGCACCTGCACGACTCGGTGCTGCAGACCCTGGCGCTGATCCAGAAGCAGGCGCACGACCCGCGGGCCGTCGTACGGCTGGCGCGGTCGCAGGAGCGCGACCTGCGGTCGTGGCTGTACGACGAGACCGACGAGGCCGACCAAACCATGGTGGCCGCGGTGAAACGGGCCGCCGCCGAGGTCGAGGACCGCCACGGCGTGCCGGTCGAGGTGGTCACGGTCGGAGACTGCGACCTGACCGAGCCGCTGTCGTCACTGGTCCGCTCGGCCAGCGAGGCGATGGTGAACGCCGCCAAGCACTCCGGTGCTGACAAGATCGACGTGTTCGCCGAGGTGGACGGGGACCGGGTGGAGTTGTTCGTCCGGGACCGCGGCAAGGGCTTCGACGCGGACGCGGTGCCGGAGGACCGGCTCGGGCTGCGGCACAGTGTGATCGGACGGATGGAACGGCACGGCGGTCGCGCCACGGTGCGGTCGTCTCCCGGCATGGGTACCGAGGTGAGTCTGGAGATGGGCCGATGAGTACACAGCGCGCAAGAGTCGTCGTCGTCGACGATCACGACATGTTCCGGGCCGGCGTCCGCAGCGAGATCGGTGCGGCGGTCGACATCGTTGGCGAGGGCAACGATGTGGACAGTGCCGTGAAGGCGGTGATCGCGGCCGAGCCGGACGTCGTACTGCTCGACGTGCACCTGCCGGGCGGTGGCGGCACCGAGGTGATCAAGCAGGTCCACCAGCGGCATCCGGAGGTGAAGTTTCTGGCGCTGTCGGTGTCCGACGCCGCCGAGGACGTGATCGGGGTGATCCGGGCCGGCGCACGAGGGTACGTCACGAAGAACATCAGCGGCACCGAGCTGGTCGACGCGATCCGCCGGGTCGCCGAGGGCGACGCGGTGTTCTCGCCGCGGCTGGCGGGTTTCGTGCTGGACGCGTTCTCCGGCGCGATCGACATCGCCTCGGTGGACGAGGACCTGGACCGGCTGTCGCAGCGCGAGCGCGAGGTGTTGCGGCTGATCGCCCGCGGGTACGCCTACAAGGAGGTGGCGCGCGAGCTGTTCATCTCGGTCAAGACCGTCGAGACGCACGTGTCGTCCGTGCTCCGCAAGCTCCAGCTCTCCAACCGCCATGAGCTCACCCGGTGGGCGACCGACCGCCGCCTGGTCTGACCCCTGTCGCTCATCGCGGGACGGCTGCTCGCGGTCCTACCGCTCGTCGCGGGTCATCCTGGCCGACGACGGCCGCCTCCAGCAGCTCCAGGAGGTCACGCGGTTCTCGTCGTCGGCCGATCCAGCTCGGCGACAGCCACCCGGGGCACGCGCACGAGTTCGAGCAGGTCCTGTACCCGTCGACCAGCGCCCGGTCGCTCATCTACACCCCGCCCGGACAGTCGATGTACGGCATCCCGACCCCCGGCGGCTGGCTGAGGTCGCAGGTCGCCCTGACCCCTTTCCTGAGCCGGTACGGGATCACCGTCAGCGAGCCGCCCGCGAAGACCGCGGCACCGACCGCACCGGCGCCAGCGGCACGACGGTGCCGAGCTTCCTGCTGGTGCCCGGGATGCATCAAGGCATCTACCACCCAACCTGGCAGATGTCACAGAAGCCGGTTGGCGGAATCGCATGCTGGAGTGTCACTACGCTGCGGGCATGACTTTTGCGCATGATGTGCTGCTTCTGCTGCATCTGGTGGGGTTCGCCTCGTTGTTCGGCGGGTTCTTCGTCCAGGTGAAGG
>DASXRB010000180.1:0-4514 GCA_036506875.1 Kribbellaceae bacterium
CCGTCGCCGACGGAGTCCCACATCAGCACCTTGCCGTTCGGCAGCATCGCGGTGAAGACGGGTACGACGGGGGTGCCGTAGACCCCGCTCCACGCGCCCCCGCCGGCCGGGTCGGCGGCGGCCGCCTCCGCCGCGGCGAGGCGTTGCTGCTCGGGAGACCGCTGACCCGGTCGTACGCCGGTGGCCCTCGCGATCTGGTCCGCGGTGACGGCGGCCTCGCGCTCGATCAGTGTCATCGGCGTGCCGGCCAGGTCCTCGGCGGCGTGCTGCGCGCCGGGATCCTCGTGCGCGGCGGCCGGTCCGATGACGGTGAGCGTGATCGCGGCGGCGAGCACTGCGACAGCTGCCGCGCGGGCGCGCGGCGGTACGGACTGCATGGATCCCCCCACCAGGTGATACGGCGGTGCGACAAGGGTGGCGCATCACCGGGCCCGTGGAGGTAACGATTCAAGGCCCAGAACCCAATGTGGTCAGGCGATCACTCCGGCGTGACGACCGTGACCTGGGTGGTGACCGAGTTGGCGACGAAGCACTGCTCGTGCGAGAGGTGGTGCATCCGCTCCAGCGTCCCGGCGTCCGGGGTCTGGCCGGCGAAGACGATCCGCGGGTGCAGGGTGACGTGCGTGATCGCGACCCTGCCCTGGTCGTTCTTCGCCATGTGGCCGACCGCGTGGTCGTCGTACGAGTCGACCACCAGGCGCTTCTTCGCGGCGATCGCGAGGAAGGTCAGCATGTGGCACGACGAGAGCGCGGCGACGAACGCCTCCTCCGGGTCGACGGCCGCGTCGCTTCCGAGGTAGACCGGGTTCGCGGACGCCTTGACCGTCTCGCCGCCGTCGAACGTCCAGGTGTGGTCGCGGCTGTACTCCCGGTAGGTGAACTCGTGCTCGCCGCGGCTCCAGCTGACGTCGACCACATGTTGCGACACGCGCGCCCATCCCCTTCGTTCGGTTGGTTCCGCCTGCATCGTACGGCGGTCCCGGCCGCCCGCGGGCGTCCAGGTGCGACTGCCGGAATTGGCGCCAGATGAACGTTCAAATTCGCTCCGTGATGGACAAGAATGGATGCGTGAACGGCCCGCCACCGCACCGGCCGGAGTCCGGCCCCGCCACCTACCCGCTGCGCCGGGTGCCGACACAGGACCGCGCCAGCATCCAGGTCGAACGCATCCTCGACGCCGCCTGCCTCGAGGTCACCGAACGCGGGTACGACGCGGCCTCAACCAGCACCATCGCCCGCCGGGCCGGGATCGCCGTCGGCTCGGTGTACCGGTACTTCCCCGACAAGCGGGCGCTGATGCAGGCCGTCGAGCGCCGCAACCAGCAGCGGTACGGCGAGGCCGTGCGGATCCGGCTCGCCTCGGTCGACACCTGGCAGCAGGCCGTGGACATGACGTTCGAGACGTTCCGCGAGATGCACCGCACCGACCCGGGTTTCCGGGCCGTGGTGATGAGCGGGCTGGGCGACCCCCAGCTGGAGTCCCGTCCGGGCGAGTTCGACGACGCCCACGCGGAAGAGTTCGCCGAGCTGCTCTCCGTGCGCTTCGGTGCCCCGGACTCGGCAGAGTTCCGCCGCGCGGTCACCCTCGTCATCACCATGGGCGAGGCGGTCGCACACCTGGCGGACCGCCTCGACGGCGAGGCCGAGGCTGACATCGTCCGCACCGGCCTCGACGCCCTCCACACCGTGCTGGCGCCGTACTTCTCGTCCTGACCGCCTTGCATCCGCCCCGGGCGGGTCAGATGCGCGATTCCGGGCCGGGGACCGAGAGCGGGTCGAAGCCGTACGGGAGCTCGAGGCGGTGGGCGGTCATGAGGTCGGCGTCGCCGAGGAGGTCGCGGGTGTTGCCGTCGGCAACAATACGGCCGGCGTCCATCAGGAGGCTGCGCTCGCACAGCTGGAGTGCATAGGGCAGGTCGTGGGTGATCATCAGGAGGGTCACGTCGAGGCCGGTGAGGATGTCGGCGAGCTCGCGGCGGCTGGCGGGGTCGAGGTTGCTGGACGGCTCGTCCAGCACCAGGACGTCGGGACGCATCGCGAGCACGGTCGCGACCGCGACACGGCGGCGCTGGCCGAACGAGAGGTGGTGCGGCGGCACGTCGGCGTGGTCCTGCATCCCGACCGCGACCAGGGCCTCGCGCACCCGCTCGTCCAGGTCGGCACCGCGCAGGCCGAGGTTCGCCGGCCCGAAGGCGACGTCGTCGCGCACGGTCGGCATGAACAGCTGGTCGTCGGGGTCCTGGAAGACCAGGCCGACCTTCCGCCGTACCTCGGCCAGGTGGTCGCGGTGCAGGTCGGTGCCGGCGATCCGCACCCGGCCGGTCCCGGCACCGCCGGCCACCGCGCCGAGGATGCCGTTCAGGTGCAGCACCAGCGTCGTCTTGCCGGCGCCGTTCGGCCCGAGCAGCGCCACCCGCTCACCACGCTCGACCGTGAAATCCACACCGTACAGGGCCTGCCGGCCGTCCGGATAAGCGAACGCCAGCCGCTCCACCTCGACCGCGAACCGGGCGCTCATCCCGCCACCCTCGCCGCGACCGCCACCACGAGCGCCACCGCCGGCAGCGCCAGACCCCGGACCCACTCCGCACCGGTCGCCGGCCGGCGCGACAGCCCCGGCATCGATCCGTCGTACCCCCGCGCCAGCATCGCCAGGTGCACCCGCTCGCCTCTCTCGTAGCTCCGCACGAACAACGCCCCCGCCCCTGCCGCGACCGCGCGCAGGTGCCCGGCGCCGCCTCCGGCGTAGCCGCGCGACTCGCGCGCGATCCGCATCCGCTGCAGGTCGCCCGACACCACGCTGACGTACCGCACCATGAACGACAGGATCGCCACCAGCGTGCGCGGCAGCCGCAACCGCTCGAGCCCCGTCAGCAGGTCCCGCGGCGCGGTCGACGCGGACAGCACGATCGCCATCACCACGCCGAGCGTCCCCTTCGCCAGCACGTTCCACGCGCCCAGCACGCCCGACTCCGAGACCGGCACCCCGAGCACCTCCGTGCGCGGCCCGGTCGCCATGAACGGCAGCAGCAGCGCGAAGACGAGGAACGGCGTCTCAACCGCCGTCCGCCGCAATACCGTTGCCGCCGGCAACTTCGCCAGTACGACACAGGCCGCCGCCAACCCGGCGTACGCCCCGAAAGCCCAGAACACCCGCGCCGGCGTGGACACCACGCAGACCACGAACGCGAACAGCGAGACGAGCTTCACCTGGGCCGGCAGCCGGTGCACCGGCGACCCGGTCGCAACGTACAGCCCGTCGCCGGCGTGCCCCACGCCCATCCGGCTCAGCCCCTGCCGGCGTCGGCCTCGGCCGCGCGCCGCGACGCGGCGGACCGCCGCCCGGCCAACCGGGCCACCACCAGCCCGGCAGCGATCGTCACCAGCACGCCGATCACCCCGGCCAGCGCTCCGGACAGGTTCCCGTCGGCGATCCCCCGCACCCCGTAACCGGCCAATGGACCTCCGGCCGTCGCCGAGTCCGTCGCGGCACCGCCGAAGCCGAGCTGCTCACCGACATACATCAGCCCGTCCGGGTGCGCGCTGGCGAACAGGCTGACCACGCCCGCGACCAGCAGCGCGACCGCGAGCCCGGCGCCGAACCCACGCCCCGCGGGCCGCAACGGCACGGGGCGGTCGGGCGACACCACGGTGGTGCGGCCGGCGGCGTCGACGAGGACGAGATCCGGCTGTAACCGGCGGGCCGCGTACACGAGATCCGGCCGGGTCGCGACGACGGCGCTCAGCACGGCGGCGGTGATCACGCACTCGCCGATGCCGATCAGGATGTGCCAGCCCACCATCGCCGTCGTGAGGCGGCCGAGCGGGATGCCGACCGCGCCGCCGACGGCGTACAGGCCGGTGAAGCACAGCGCGGCCGCAGGCACGGAAAGCAGTGCGCCGGCGGCGGCCGACGGTACGACGCTGGCTGCCCGGCGCGGCAGGACCCGCAGCAGCGATGCCGTCACGGCGTACCCGACGAGCACGGTGACGACGCCCATCAGCGTGATGTTGGTGCCGAGCGCGGTCAGACCGCCGTCGGCGAACAGCAGCCCCTGCACCCCGAGCACGACGGCCATCACCAGAATGCCGGTCCAGGGCCCGACCAGCGTCGCCGCGAGAGCACCGCCGAGCAGGTGGCCGCTGGTCCCGGCGCCGACCGGGAAGTTCACCATCTGCACCGCGAACACGAACGCGGCGGTGAGCCCGGCCAGTGCCGGACCGCTCTCGCGCAGCTCATGCTCGGCCCGTCGCAGGCTGATCCCGACCGCTCCGGCGGCGATCGCTCCGGTCGCGATCGACGTCGGCGCATCCAGGAAACCATCGGGTACGTGCATGCCGACATTGTTTTCCAGATGCGACTGAGTTGCAAGACTTGTTGCGACCGAGTTGCAAGAAGACCAGGTGTGACCTGGCCCACGCACCCTGTCGGAGGGCCCTGTCAGGATGCCGGGCATGCCCGTCACCAGGACCCGTACGCCCGCTGTCGTGTGGGCGCTGGCGGTGGCGCGGTC
>DASXRB010000181.1:0-8475 GCA_036506875.1 Kribbellaceae bacterium
GAGGGCCACGAGTCTGTGGCGGCTCGCCTGCTGCGGCAGAACGCGGAAGCCAGTCGCACCGAACCGGGATGCCTCGAGTTCACGGTCTACCAGGAGATCGACGATCGTCGAGTGATCCTGCTGTACGAGCGGTACACGGACGAGGACGCCTTCCAGGCGCACCGGCAGACGCCGCACTTCAAGGAGATCATCGAGCAGCAGGTCGTGCCGCTGCTGGACGAGCGCACGTGGACGCGCTTGGAGCCGCTACCCGCCTGACGCGTCCAACCCCGTGAGGCGGTCAAGCAGGTTGGCGGCGGCCTCGACGCCCTCACGATCGCCGGTGGCGAGGAGGTCGAAGAGGAGGCCGCGTGCGGCGCCCAACGCCAGCCGCGCGTACGACGCGGCCTCGGCCGGAGGTGCGCCGGCTCGGCGGTAGAGCTCCGTGAGCGGGTCGAGCCAGATCGAGATCAGGCCCTCCCGCAGCGCGCCCGTGTACTCCTTGCCCTGCATGGCGGCAGCGGACAGCTCGAAGAACAGCGGGCCGTACACGAGGGTCGCCTCGACGACGCGTTCCCGGAACCGCTGGGACTGCTCGGCCGGCGACAGCGACGAGTCCGCCAGCAGCAGCGTCAGGGCGTCGCGCTGCTGCTCCTCGACGGTGCGGACCACCTCGGCGAGCAGGCCATCGCGGGAGCCGAAGTGGTAGATCAGCATCCGGTGGCTCGTACCGAGCGCGGCCGCCACGGCACGCAGGCTGTGGTCTCCGACACCGTGCGCGGCGAAGTGCTCGACCGCCGCCGCGAGCAACCGCTCCCGCGGCGTCATGCGGCGGCTTCGGACCGTGCCTTCAGGCCCTGGCCTTCGATCGACAGGTACCGGTTCGTGAGGCCGCGCGTCAGCAGGCCGGCGAGCCAGCCGCCCGGACCGCGCTGCTCGATCCGCGACACCGCCCGCGCCCCCGACCCCTCGGCCGAGACGTAGTGACCGCCGACGGTACGCACACCCGGCGAACGCGCCTCCCAGACGAAGTGGCTGCCCTCGACGTACTCGGTCACCTCCCACACGGCGGCCGGCAGCTTCGGCTGCTTGATACGCGTCCGGGACCCGACCTTCAAAGGCCCCTGATCCAGGCGCTCGACCGTGGTGACCGTCTCGGTCCACTCCGGCCAGCGCTCCACGTCGCTGAACACCTCCCACACGCGAGCGGGCGAGGCGTCGATGGTGACTGCGGACTCGAAGTTCATGTACCAAATGGTACACATGCGGCCGAAGCCCGGTCGTACACCCGCGTCCGTTATGGTCGTGAGCCATGTCTGAGAACACGCAGCCGCACGAAGAGGACCCGAGCGCGAGCACCGCGATGTTCCGCGCCTTCGTCGACGAGGGAGCGGGCCAGGCCGCGCCGGCGAACAAGCTCAGCAACCAGACCCTGGCGATCGTCGCCGGCGTCATCGTGGTGCTGGTCGTCGTCCTCGCGATCGTGCTGCTCTGACCGCATGGGTGACATCCATGTCGACGTGGTCCGCGTCTTCGCCGACGAGCACGGCGACTTCGGCAACCGCCTCGGCCTGATCGACGGCGGCGCGGTCCCGGACGACCGGCGACAGGCGGTCGCGCGCGAGCTCGGCTTCAGCGAGACCGTCTTCATCGACGACCCGGCGACCGGCCGGATCCGGCTCTTCACACCGGGCAGGGAGCTGCCGTTCGCCGGCCACCCGATGGTCGGCACCGCGTGGTGGCTGCGCGAGCAGGGGCACGACCTCGCGTCG
The DNA here is from genome assembly GCA_036506875.1 of Kribbellaceae bacterium. Lineage (GTDB taxonomy): Bacteria > Actinomycetota > Actinomycetes > Propionibacteriales > Kribbellaceae > DASRHY01. Next base: position 1,752 of record DASXRB010000181.1, read on the forward strand.
CTGAACCCGCCGGCAGGTGAGGTGACGGTGACGTACGACGGCGACATCACGCGGATCCGCGGTCATCTCGACTGGGTGGCGCCGTTCGTCTGGCACGACCTGGACGACGCGGCCGCGGTCGAGGCGCTGGACCCGGCGTCGTTCGCCGACGCGCACCACTACGCGTGGGCCTGGATCGACGAGGCGGCCGGGCGGGTGCGGTCCCGGATGTTCGCACCCGCCGTCGGGGTCCGCGAGGACGAGGCGACCGGGATGGCCGCCGTTGCCCTCACGGTACGGCTGGAACGTGACCTGGACGTCACGCAGGGCCGTGGCTCGCGCCTCAGCACGACCTCCGAAGGCGACGGCTGGGCCACTGTCGGTGGTCGAGTCGTCCCGGACGGCACTCGCACGCTGTAACCGGCCGGCCGACACCCGCGACCGTTGACGCCCCGTGCGCGCGCGGGACAGAGTGGAACCTCTCCAAGGGGAGGTCTGGTATGTCCCGTGTCATTCGTGCCGCGCTGGTCCAGACGAACTGGACCGGCGACCAGGAGTCGATGGTCAAGGCCCACGAGGAGTACGCCCGCCAGGCGGCCTCGCAGGGCGCCAAGGTGATCTGCTTCCAGGAGCTGTTCTACGGGCCCTACTTCTGCCAGGTGCAGGACCCGGAGTTCTACGCGTACGCCGAGTCGGTGCCCGGACCCACCACCGAGCGGTTCCAGGCCCTGGCCAGGGAGCTCGGCATGGTCATGGTCCTGCCCGTGTACGAGCAGGAGCAGCCGGGCGTGCTCTACAACACCGCCGCCGTGATCGATGCCGACGGCACGTATCTCGGCAAGTACCGCAAGACGCACATCCCGCAGGTGAAGGGGTTCTGGGAGAAGTTCTACTTCCGGCCCGGCAACCTCGGCTACCCGGTGTTCGACACCGCGGTCGGGAAGGTCGGCGTCTACATCTGCTACGACCGGCACTTCCCGGAGGGCTGGCGGGCGCTCGGCCTGGCCGGTGCCGAGGTGGTGTTCAACCCGTCGGCGACCAGCCGCGGCCTGTCGTCGTACCTGTGGAAGCTCGAGCAGCCGGCCAGTGCCGTCGCCAACGAGTACTTCATCGGGGCGATCAACCGGGTCGGGATCGAGAGCGACCTCGGCGACAACGACTTCTACGGGACGTCGTACTTCGTCGATCCCGAGGGCAAGTTCGTCGGCGAGCCCGGCGACCCGTACGACGCCGAGCTGATCGTCCGCGACCTCGACCTCGAACTGCTCGAGGTGGTCCGGGACCGGTGGCAGTTCTACCGCGACCGGCGGCCGGACGCGTACGACGGGCTGGTGAAGCCGTGAGCATCCTCATCAAGGGCGGAAAGGTCGTCGGGCCGTCCGGGGCGCACCACGCCGACGTGCTCGTCGACGGCGAGAAGGTCGCCGCGCTGTTCGACCCCTCGTACGACGAGGACGTGCACGCCGACCAGGTGATCGTTGCCACCGGCAAGTACGTGATCCCGGGCGGGATCGACGCGCACACGCACATGGAGCTGCCGTTCGGCGGCACCGCGGCGTCGGACACGTTCGACACCGGCACCCGGGCCGCGGCGTGGGGCGGGACGACGACGATCATCGACTTCGCGGTGCAGCGAACCGGCGAGGTTGTGCAGGACGGGCTGGCCGAGTGGCACCGCAAGGCGGACGGGAACTGCCACATCGACTACGCGTTCCACATGATCCTCGGCGGGGTCGACGACGACGCGCTGAAGGCGATGGACCAGCTGGTGCACGACGAGGGCGTGACGAGCTTCAAGCTGTTCATGGCCTACCCGGGCGTGTTCTACAGCGACGACGGGCAGGTCCTGCGGGCGATGCAGACCGCGCGTGAGAACGGCGCGCTGATCATGATGCACGCCGAGAACGGGATCGCGATCGACGTCCTGGTCCAGCAGGCGCTGGCGCGCGGCGAGACCGACCCGATCCACCACGGGCTGACCCGGCCCGAGGCGCTGGAGGCGGAGGCCACGCACCGGGCGATCCGGCTCGCCGAAGTGGCGAAGGACTGCCCGCTGTACATCGTGCACCTGAGCGCGTCGCAGGCGCTGGAGGAGGTCGCGGCCGCGCGTGACGCGGGGCGGAACGTGTTCGCCGAGACGTGCCCGCAGTACCTCTACCTCACGCTGGAGGACCAGCTCGGCGCGCCCGGGTTCGAGGGCGCGAAGTGGGTGTGCTCGACACCACTGCGCAGCAAGCACGAGAACCACCAGCGCGACCTGTGGAAGGGCCTGCGCAACAACGACCTGACGATCGTGTCCACCGACCACTGCCCGTTCTGCATGAAGGACCAGAAGGAGCTCGGGCTCGGCGACTTCTCCAAGATCCCGAACGGTATCGGCGGCGTCGAGCACCGCGTGGACCTGGTCTACCAGGGTGTGGTGGACGGCAAGCTCTCGCTGGAGCGCTGGGTGGAGACGATCGCGACCACGCCGGCACGGATGTTCGGGCTGTACCCGCGCAAGGGCATCGTGGCGCCGGGGTCGGACGCGGACATCGTCGTCTACGACCCGGCGGGGCGGACCCGGATCGGCGTCGAGACGCACCACATGAACATGGACTACTCGGCGTACGAGGGCTACGAGATCGCCGGCAAGGTCGACACCGTGATCTCCCGCGGCGAGGTGCTCGTTGCTGATGGCAACTACCATGGCCGGAAGGGACGGGGGCGGTTCCTGGAGCGCGGGCTCTCGTCGTACCTGCTCTAGAGGGAGCGTTGCATGGACATCGGAGTGGTGTTCCAGTGCGACCCGCCCGCCAGTGAGGTGATCGAGCTGGCGGTGCGGGCCGAGCGGGGCGGGTTCAGCCACGTCTGGACGTTCGACTCGCACCTGCTGTGGCAGGAGCCGTTCGTGATCTACAGCCAGATCCTGGCCCGCACCGAGCGCGTGATCGTCGGCCCGATGGTGACCAACCCGGGCACGCGGGACTGGACCGTGATCGCGTCCCAGTTCGCCACCCTGAACGAGATGTACGGCAACCGCACCGTCTGCGGGATCGGTCGCGGCGACTCCGCACTGCGCACGCTCGGCGCGAAGCCGGGGACCATCGACGAGATGAAGCAGTGCACGCACGTGGTGCGCGAGCTCGCCTGCGGGCGGCCGGTGACCTACCGCGGCCGGGAGCTGCAGCTGAAGTGGGTCGAGGACGGTGCACTGGAAGTGTGGGTCGCGGCCTACGGCCCGAAGGCCCTGCAGGCGACCGGCGAGGTGGGCGACGGCTACATCCTGCAGCTCGCCGATCCGGACATCGCCGCCTGGATGATCGAGGCGGTACGACGAGCCGCCGCCGGCGCCGGCCGGGATCCGGGCGCGATCACGTTCTGCGTGGCGGCTCCGGCGTACGTCGGCGACGACCTGGCACACCAGCGCGACCAGACCCGGTGGTTCGGCGGGATGGTCGGCAACCATGTGGCCGACATCGTGTCGCGGTACGGCGCCGGCGGGGCGGTACCGGCCGCACTGACGGACTACATCAAGGCGCGCGAGGGCTACGACTACGCCGAGCACGGCCGGGCCGGCAACCCGCACGCGGACTTCGTGCCGGACGCCGTGATCGACCGGTTCTGCGTGCTCGGCCCGGTGGAGAACCACCTGGCCCGGCTGAAGGAGCTGCGCGACCTTGGCGTCGACCAGTTCGCCGTCTACCTCCAGCACGACGACAAGCCCGGGACCCTCAGCGCCTACGCCGACCACATCATCCCGGCCCTGTCGTGACCGAGTAGCGCGGCTCGCCCTCGGATCCCGCCGCGGTCACCTTCCTCTTGTGGTGATCGCAGCGACCGCCTTTCCCTTGCGTTCATCGGTCGGTTCTCGACGAACTGTGGATAACCGGTCAGGTGCACGTCGGCGGTTAGTCCGCCTGGCGTATGAGGTGACCGCGTTATCCACAGTTCGTCGAAAACCGACCGATGAACGCGGGAGGTGGTGGCGCCGCGGGACGGTTAGCTAGGGCGCGACCGGGCCGGGGCGGTAGTACAGGTCCTCGCCGGCCCAGCTGATGGCGTCGTGCGGCGGGGTGGCCGGAGCGACCGGGTGGAAGCTGTCGGCGTCGTCGATGCTGCCGGTGCCGTTGTAGGCCGCGCGCAGCGGATACGGGTAGACCGGGCGCGTGCGCAGCACCGTGCCGGTGGTGTAGTCGAGCCGCGTGCTGATGATCCGGTCCGGTGCGGTGCCGTGCTCGACCCAGCCGGCCAGTGCGGGGAACGGGTCGAAGAGGTCGGTCTGGTTCGGCTTGTCGGCGGGCAACTGGCAGTGGTGCTTGGCCGGAACCATGAACAGCCGGGCCCACCGCGACGTCGCCGCCGGGCCGCCGTTGTGCTCGGTCAGCCGCTGGAAATAGTCCAGCGTGCCCACCGGCGGGACCCCGTGGTCGGCCCAGCCGTGCCACACGATCAGCTTGCCGCCCGCCTTCCGGAACTCGCTCAGGTCGAGCGCCAGCGCGTTGCCCTTCACACCCTCAGGCGTCAGCCGGCGCAGCTCCTCGACGGTGAACCGGATCGTGGCCAGCGAGGAGTGCGGGGTGCCGATCGGGTACCCGACGTACCTCAGGTAGTTGTCCGGCAGCGGCGCCAGGAACGACCCGAGGCCCGGGATCGGCACCACCGAGCCGGTCCAGAAGAATTCCGAGCCGCGCAGCTGCCAGCCCGGGTACAGTCGGCGGCCGCTCACGTCGACCGGCCCGCGGTACAGCGCCCGGACGACTGCGACCTGCGCGCGCGTGAGGCAGACCGGCGTGTCGGTGCCCACGGGGCACTGGAGCCGGACCGGGTCGTAGTGGCAGGCCCGCGGGTCGTCGAGCTGGCCGTCGGCCAGGCCGTCCAGCCCGTCGCACGCGGCGACGACCGCGTCGTGCAGCGGCTGCACCTTGTCGGCGGTGAGGATCGGCGTGCCGTCGGCGCGCAGGTCCACCGTGCTCAGCCAGGCCATGTACATCCCGACCAGCGGTCCCATGGCGTTCGTGGGCGCCCCGGCGGCGATGCCGTCGAAGTCGTGCGGGTAGCGCTGCGCCAGCAGCAGCCCCTCCCGCCCGCCGGTCGAGCAGCCCATGAAGTACGACCTGACCGGCGGCGCGCCGTAGAACGCGGTGATGATCCGCTTGGCCGCCACCGAGGTCACGTGCGGGGCGCGGAAGAAGTAGTCGTCGCGGGCGGCCTGGTCGTTCGCGGCCCAGGTGCCGTCCTCGATGTTGAACGGGAACTGCCCCTGGCCGGTGTGGCCGTCATCGGTGGTGGCGACCGCCACGTCACCGGTGCCGGCCGGTGCGCAGCTGCGGATCTCCGGATCCTGGAGCAGTCCGCACAGGCCGTCGCAGCCGTACTGCAGGTAGCGCCCGGAATAGGCCGACAGCGGCAGCTTCAGGTGGAAGCGCACAGCCGGCTCGACGTAGCCGGTGACGTCGCAGTACGCCGGCGTCGTCCCGGACGCGGCGACCTCGTCCGCGTGCTCGACGTGTGTCACCGCGCCGGGGAGCGGGTAGCCGCCGGTCAGCTCGGCACATCGTCGTACCGGCTGGATCGCGCTCGGCGCGGCGGCCGGCGCCGCGGCGCTACCGGTCGCGGGCACCAGCGTGGCGAGTACGGCGGAGGCCGCCGCGACCGCGGCGCCGGCCCGGACGAGGCGCAGGATAGTGCTTCGCATGGTGGTGTCCCTTCTGGATCGCTGCCTTTGCCGAGGCGTCGATCGGACCGCGGCCTGATCGACAGCGGCGCGAGCACCGGGAGCGCGTTCTTGTCGGAGCGCGGTGTCAGGCTGGTCGTATGACGGCTTCGACGACGTTGCGGCACGTGGCGTGGCAGGGCGAGGACGACATCCGGCGGATCGACACGGCGGAGGCCGAGCTCGGCCGGGGCTGGCTGCTGGCGCGCGGTGAGAGCACGACGCCGGTGTACCGGCTGGAGTGGTCGCTGGCGACCGTGGACGAGTGGGTGACCGAGTCGTTGATCGTGTCCGTGGACGGCGGGTCGTGGGACCGGCGGCTGGAGCTGCGGCGGCACGCGTCCGGGGAGTGGTCGGCGGACGCTGTGGCGCACGGTGACGGTCCGGCGCAGCCGCCCGGGCTGGTCGACGATGCGTACGCGCTGGCGGGGGCGCTCGACTGCGACCTCGGGCTGTGCCCGTTCACCAACACGATGCCCGTGCTGCGGCTCCGGCTGCACACCGCCGACCCGGCACCCCGGCAGGAGCTGCTGATGGCGTTCGTCGACGTGCCGTCGCTGGCCGTGCTGCCGAGCCGGCAGGGCTACAGCCAGGTCGCGCCACCGGACCGCGAAGGCATCGCCACGGTGCGGTACGAGTCGCTCGACAGCCAGTTCCGCAGCGACCTCACCGTCGACCCCGACGGCCTCGTGATCGACTATCCACAGCTCGCCTTCCGGCTCTCCTGAAGGCGACGAAGCAGGACACCGTCAACGCCGCCATGCGGTTCGTCGCGAACCGGCGCAAGGATCGAGCAGCCTGGTCGACACCTGGGCGCGGGCGCGTGCTCCCAACGCGGCGCTGCGGTCGGTGATCGCCGGCTCCTCGCCGAGTTGCGGATCCTCGCGCGGAGAAGGCGCTTTCTGGAACCACGGCCCGCAACTCGACGCCTCCGGGAACTCGGCCGGGGTGTCCTGCGCGGGGCCCCGGGGTTGGGTTCCCCGGGCATCCGCCGAGCGGACCACCCCGGGGCGCGGAGCTGGACGCCCCGGGGCCGGCACGCGGCTGTCG
>DASXRB010000182.1:0-9747 GCA_036506875.1 Kribbellaceae bacterium
CCGCGCCACCTCGTCCGGGGTCAGCCGCCGCTGGCCGCGAAACGTGCAGGTGACGCCGTACTCGTTCTCGAGCCCGAAGATCCGCCGGTTCACAGCAACCACCCTACGGCCCATCACCGACACTCGGCGCGGTTCTCATGCAACGATCCGTGCCGCGTGCCGCCACAGCCGTCATACGCGTTCACTAGGCTTTGACACGTGGCGGAACCCGTCGTCTTCCGGCCGAGCTCGGCGGCCCGGGCCGTCGCCGTGGTCGCGTTCCCGGCGCTCAGCGTGATCACGGTGCTGCTCGGGGTGGGCGCCGTCCTCATGCTGTCGCCGATCACCGGCATGACGCTGTTCATCATCTGCCAGCTGCTCGCGCTCGTCCCGGTGGCGATCCTGGCGCTCACGCTGCGGACCTGGTTCGAGCTGCGGCTGGACGACCACGGCCTGACCGTCAGCGGACAGTTCGGTTCACGCTCGCTGCACCTGCCGTGGGCGGACCTGGCCGCGGTCGGGCTGGTGGGGCTGCGCGGGTCGCAGCTGCTGGCGGTCCGGCCGCTGGCGCCGTGGCGCCGCTCGCCGCGCTGGGCGCTCGGCTGGGACCGCGAGTGCGGCCTGCTCACGATCGGTGGTCTCGACAACTGGGACGCGCCGCGCGACCGGGTGCTGGCGACGATCCAGGCGTACGCCGGGCCGCTGTGGAGCGACCGCCTCGACGACGACCACCGACGTACCCACGCCTGACGCCGGCGGCGGCCCGCCGGGCGCTCTCCTCAGGTGACCCTCTCGACGTTGCACATCGCCAGCGATGTAGTACGTCGACAGCGATGTGCAGCTTTCGACCGACCGGCCAGAGACTCCCGGGTCGGGTCCTGCTACAGATCGACCAGGTCCAGCAGCTCTCCGAGCTCGTCCGGCTCCAGCTCACGCAGCTCGCCGGTGCGCAGGTTGCCGCGCCGCACCGGGCCGATCTGGGTCCGGGTGAGCCGCTTGACCGGGTGGCCGACGGCGTCGAACATCCGCCGCACGATCCGGTTGCGGCCCTCGTGCAGCGACAGCTCGACCAGCGTCCGGCCGGGCACCTTCGACACGATCTTCACCGTGTCCGCGCGCGCCGGGCCGTCCTCGAGGTCGACGCCGTCCAGCAGCTGCCGGACGGCCGCCTGCTTCACCGTGCCCTCGACCTCGGCCACATACGTCTTCGAGACCTCGTACGACGGATGCGCCAGGCGGTGCGCGAACTCGCCGTGGTTCGTGAGCAGCAGCAGGCCCTCGGTGTCGGTGTCGAGCCGTCCGACGTGGTACAGCCGCTCCGGGCGGTCCTCGACGTACCGCGCGATGCACGGCCGGCCCTGCGGGTCGGACATCGTCGTGACGACGCCGCGCGGCTTGTTGAGGACGAGGTACGCGTGGGCGCTGACCGGGGGGATCCGCTTGCCGTCGACCCGGATCACCGACACCTCGGGGTCGACGCGCAGGCCGAACTCGGTGACGACCTCGCCGTCCACCTCGACCCGGCGCTGCTCGATCAGGTGCTCGGCGGTACGACGGCTCGCGACCCCCGCCTGTGCCAGCACCTTCTGCAGCCGGATCGGCTCACTCATGCGACGCGTCGACCTCGTCGCCGGCACGCCCGCCATCGCCGTTTGCTCCGGCACCTGGGTCACCCGAATCCTGCGCGGGCGCCTCCATTTCGTCGAGCACGTCCTCCATCTCGGGCAGGTACGGCGCGAGCTCGGGCAGGTCGTCGAGGCTCTGCATGCCCATCCGCTCGAGGAAGTACGACGTGGTGCGGTAGAGGATGGCCTGCGACTCGGTGTCGGCTCCGGCCTCCTCGACCAGCCCCCGGGTCACGAGCGTGCGCATCACGCCGTCGACATTCACGCCGCGGATCGCGGAGACCCGGGCCCGGCTGACAGGCTGCTTGTAGGCGACGACCGCCAGCGTCTCCAGAGCCGCCTGCGTGAGCCGCGCTTGCTGGCCGTCCAGCACGAACCGCTCGACGAAACGCGCGGATTCATCGCGGGTGTAGTACCGCCAGCCACCCGCGACCTCGCGGAGGTCGAAGCCGCGACCCTGCTCGGTGTACTCGGCCGCCAGCGCGTTGAGCGCGTCCGCCACGTCCCGGGTCGGCCGGCCGATCACCTGGGCGAGCGTGAGCGACGGCAGCGGCTCGTCGGCGACCATCAGGATCGCCTCGAGCGCCCGGCGCATCGTCTCGTCGTCGACGACCTCCTCCTCCACCGTGACGTCCACGGCTTCGGTCTCGATCGTCTCGGTGCTCACGTCGCCCGGCCGGGCGTCGTACTCGGTCACTGTTCGTCCACCTGCTCAGTCCATGCCTCGTCCGTCGGCTCGGCCTCCGAACGCTCGGCGTCCCCGTGGAAATCGTCGTACTCGCCGTCCGGCTCGGGGCCCTCGGCATCGTCGTCGGAACCCTCGGAGCCCTCGGACTCGTCGGCTTCGCCCGCCGGGACGTCGAACTCGTCGCCGACCTGGATCTCGCCCTCGTCCGAGCCGGTCCAGCGAATGGTCAGCTCGCCCAGCGGCGTCATCTGGTCGAACGCCACCGCGCTCTCCCGGAACAGCTCCAGCAGCGCCAGGAACCGGCACACCGTGGTGACCGCGTCCGGCGAGTCCGCGACCAGCGCGCGGAAGGTCATACTCCGGTGCGAGCGCAGCCGGTCCACGATCACCGCGGCCTGCTCGCGCACCGTCACCTGCGGCGCGTGCAGGTGCGCCAGCGACAGCTCCTGCACCGGTTTCGGCGCGAACGCCTTCGCGGCCAGCGCCGCCAGACCGGCCGGGTCGATGCCGAGCAGCACCTCCGGCAACAGCGACGCGAACCGCGGCTCGATCGCCACCGCGCGCGGGTACCGCTTCGCCTCCTCGGCCATCCGGCCGTTGATCAGTGCGGCGATCTGCTTGAACGCCCGGTACTGCAGCAGCCGCGCGAACAGCAGGTCGCGGGCCTCCAGCAGCGCCAGATCCTCGGCGTCCTCGACGTCGCCCTGCGGCAGCAGCCGGGCCGCCTTCAGGTCCAGCAGGGTCGCCGCGACCAGCAGGAACTCCGAGGTCTGGTCCAGGTCCCAGTCCGGGCCCATCGCCTTGATGTGCGCGATGAAGTCGTCGGTCACCTGGGACAGCGCGACCTCGGTGATGTCGAGCTTGTGCTTGCTGATCAGCTGCAGCAGCAGGTCGAACGGCCCCTCGAAGTTGTCCAGGTGGACACTGAAGCCCTTGCCCTGGGCAACATCGTCCGAGGCCGCGGCCGGGTCCTCGCCGGGCGGGGTCGAGACGTCGATGGGGAGTTCGGTGGGAGTCTCCGTCATTGCGCGTTCAGCCGCTGCACCAGAACCGAGTCCGAGCCACGCTCGACGAAGTCGGCGAGCACGACGTCGATCGCCTCCCTGACGATCCTGCCGCGGTCGGCGGCGACCCCGTGCTCGGCGCGCAGCGCGAGCCTGGCCTGCTCCAGCCCCAGCAGCTCCTCCTCGGTGACGTAGACGGTGATCTTGGTGTCGTGCTTGACGCGCCCGCTCGACCGACGGTCGGCCGACTCCGTGTGCCGGCCGGGCCGCGGCCGCGGCGCAGCCTGCGTGGCGGCGGCAGGCTCTGCCGCGGCAGCGTCCGGCGCCGGGCCGGTCGCGTCCTCCGGTACGACCGGCCGGGCTCGTGCCGGTACCGCTCCCCCGAACAGCTCGCTCGCACCAGGCAGACTCACCCGGCGGGACAACGGGCCAGCACCTCCCGGGCCAGGTCACGGTACTGCGTGGCCGCGGCGGACGTCGGTGCGTAGGTGGTGATCGGCTCGCCGACGACGGTGGTCTCGGGGAACTTCACGGTACGCCGGATGACCGTGTGGAACACCCGCTCGTCGAAGGCCTGGACCACCCGGTCGAGCACCTCGCGGGCGTGCGTCGTACGGCCGTCGAACATGGTGCCGAGGATGCCGATGATCTCCAGCTTCGGGTTCAGCCGGTCCTGGACCTTGCCGATCGTGTCGGTCAGCATCGCCAGGCCGCGCAGCGCGAAGAACTCGCACTCCAGCGGTACGACGATGCCGTTGCTCGCGGTCAGCGCGTTGACGGTGAGCAGGCCGAGGCTCGGTGCGCAGTCGATCAGGATCACGTCGTACAGCGGGATGATCGGCTCCAGCACCCGCTGCAGCGTGTACTCGCGGGCGACCTCCTGGACCAGCTGCACCTCGGCCGCGGACAGGTCGATGTTGGCCGGCATCAGGTCGAGGTTCTCCACCCGCGTCGGGCGGATCACCTCCTCGTAGCTGATCTCGCGCTGCATCAGCAGGTTGTAGACCGAGATCTCCAGGTCGTGCGGCTGCACGCCGAGGCCGATCGAGGCCGAGCCCTGCGGGTCGAAGTCGATCAGCAGCACCCGGCGGCCGGTCTCGGCGATCGCGGCACCGAGGTTGATCGTGGTGGTGGTCTTGCCGACGCCGCCCTTCTGGTTGCACATCGCGATCACCTGGGCCGGGCCGTGCTTGAGCGGCGGCTGGATCGGCGGCAGGTACGGAATCGGGCGGCCGGTCGGGCCGATCTTCGCCTTCGTGCCGTTCAGGGCGCTCTCGTCGTCGTCTTTCTCCTTGGTCGGCACCGGACGGGTCATCTCGTCGTACGACTTGGGCGCGACCCGCCGGACTGGTTCGGCGGCGGGAGTCGACGGGCTGAGGTCCGGCAGGGTCTGCGGGGTGCCAGGAAATGTCGACTCGTTCACAACTCGTCAAACCTTTCAACCGATATCCGCGATCGCCCTGACTGTAAGCGGTCGGGTCACCCGCGCCAAGCAGCCCCCCGGCGAGCCGCCCACCCGCCCGCTATCCGGTCGTGCTATTTCCGTTCATCGGGCCCTTGTGACGCGGCATGTCGCCGTTCATCGGTCCCTTCCGACCACGGGCGCCGGTGAGATGCTCGGGCGGTGGCCGAGTGGATCTACTTCCTGCACCCCGCGAGAACTTCGCGGCGACGATGACCGGGGTGGAGAAGGAGGTCTGGAGCCGGCACGTCGAGCGGCTGCGGCGACTCCACGCCGAGGGTGTGCTGATCCTGGCTCCCTCCTCCGCGGCCGCCCCTGACTCCCCGTCCCGACGGCGCTCCGGCCGGCGTCGTACCGGGTCGATCCGCGCGGCGTCCGGCGTGGTCGGAAGGGACCGATGAACGCCGACACGCCGCGTCACAAGGGCCCGATGATGGGGAACAACGTCAGAGAGCACGCGGGTGGGCGGTGGCGTAGATCTCGCGGAGCTTGTCGACGGTGACGAGGGTGTAGATCTGGGTCGTCGTGACCGAGGCGTGGCCGAGGAGTTCCTGGACCACGCGGACGTCGGCGCCGCCGTCCAGCAGATGAGTGGCGAAGGAGTGGCGGAGGGTGTGGGGGGAGATCTCCTTGGTGATGCCTGCGCGTTCGCCGGCGCGGCGCAGGACGGTCCAGGCGGACTGCCGGGACAGGCGGGAGCCGCGCGCGTTGAGGAACAGGGCGGGCGTGCCCCGGCCGCGGCGGACGAGGTCGGGGCGGCCGCGGACCAGGTACGCCGAGACGGCGTCGCGCGCGTAGGACCCGACCGGGACCAGGCGTTCCTTCGACCCCTTGCCGCGCAGCAGCACCTCCCCCGCGTCCAGGTCGAGGTCGTCGACGTCGAGCCCGACGGCCTCCGAGATCCGTGCGCCGGTGCCGTACAGGAACTCCAGCAGCGCCGCGTCGCGGGTGTCGAGCACCGACGGCTCCACCCCGGCGGCCGCGTTCAGGATCCGCCCGACCTCGTCGACCGTGAGCGCCTTCGGCAGCCGCTGCGGCGGCGACGGCGGCTTCACGGCGGCCGCCGGATCGGACCCTGTCAGCCCCTCGCGCAGGCAGAACCTGTGGAACCCGCGCACCGCGACCACGGTCCGGGCCGCGCTGGACGCGGTCAGCGGTGGATGGTCCGCGTCCCCCTCCCGCAGCCGCATCAGGAACCCGCTCACCACCGCCTCGGTCACGCCGGCCAGGTCCCGGACGCCGGACTCCACCAGGAAAGCGTCGTACCGGCGGAGGTCCCGCCGGTACGACGCGAGGGTGTTCGCCGCCAGGCCGCGCTCGACCGTCAGGTGGTCGAGGTACGCCCCTACCGCCCGCGCGACCGATCCGGCCGGGCGGCCCGCGGACCCGCCGCTCAGGCCAGCACCTCGTCGAGCGTGAGCACATCCAGCTCGTGCGCGTCCGCGACCGGGCCGTACGTCAGCTGCCCGTCGTACGTGTTGAGGCCCAGCGCCAGGCTCTTGTCGGCCCGCAGCGCGTCCTTCCAGCCGCGGTCGGCGAGCTCGAGCGCGTACGGCAGCGTCACGTTGGTGAGCGCGTGCGTGGACGTGTTCGGCACCGCGCCCGGCATGTTGGCGACGCAGTAGAACAGCGAGTCGTGCACCTTGTAGACCGGGTCGGCGTGCGTCGTCGGACGCGAGTCCTCGAAGCACCCGCCCTGGTCGATGGAGATGTCGACGAGCACCGAGCCCGACTTCATCCGGCTGACGAGCTCGTTCGACACCAGCGTCGGCGCCTTCGCGCCGGGGATCAGCACCGCGCCGATCACCAGGTCGGCCTCCAGCACCGCCCGCTCCACCTCGAACGCGTTGGACGCGATCGTCTGCAGGTGGCCGCGGTAGATCCAGTCGGCCTCGCGCAGCTTGTTGATGTTGCGGTCGAGCAGCTTGATGTCAGCCTGCATGCCGAGCGCGATCGCGGCGGCGTTCATACCGGACACGCCGGCGCCGATCACGACCACCTTGGCCGCGTTCACACCGGACACCCCGCCCATCAGTACGCCCCGGCCGCCGCCGGACCGCATCAGGTGGTAGGCCCCGGCCTGCGGCGCGAGCCGCCCGGCGACCTCGCTCATCGGCGCGAGCAGCGGAAGCGATCCATCCGGAAGCTGGACCGTCTCGTACGCGATGCCGGTGATGCCGGACTTGAGCAGTGCCGCGGTGCAGTCCCGGCTGGCCGCCAGGTGCAGGTACGTGAACAGCACCTGCTCGCGGCGCATCCGGTGGTACTCCTGCTCCACCGGCTCCTTGACCTTCAGGACCAGCTCGGCGTCCGCCCAGACGTCGTCGGCCGACTCGATGATGCGCGCGCCCGCCGCCACGTACTCGTCGTCGGCGATGGACGAGCCGACGCCCGCCCCGCGCTCGATGAGGACCTCGTGCCCGTGCCGCGCGAACTCGTGCACACCCGCCGGCGTGATCGCGACCCGGTACTCGTGGTTCTTGACCTCTTTCGGAACTCCTACCTTCACGTTTCGCCCTTCTATGATTCGCCAGGACGCTGCGAGTGTATGCCCGTAAGGGCCATACCAGTTGACCTGAGGTCTGCTCAGCTCACCACCATCGTCCGCGTGATCCGCCGTCGTGAACCCACGATCACACTGCGAAAGGGACAACCCGTGCACGACACTCCAGACGAGGTCGCACTGCCCGGCGGCCACGTCGGCGGGGCGGTCCGGGTCGGCGACACCGTGCGCCGCCCGACCGGCCCGTGGACCCCGGCGGTCCACGCACTGCTCGACTACTTGTCCGCCGCCGGGCTGGCGGGGGTGCCGCGGGTCCACGGGTACGACGACCAGGGCCGCGAGATACTCGACTTCCTGCCCGGCCGGACGTTCGACACCGTGAACGAGCGCGTGCCGGACGAGGTGCTCGCGGCCGGGATGCGCTGGCTGCGCGAGTACCACCGGGTGGTCGCGTCGTACCGGCCGGAGGGAGTCGTGCGCTGGCGGAACAGCGCGGAGGAGCTCGCGGCCGGCCAGATCATCTGCATGCACGACTTCGGCGCCTACAACTGGGTGGTCGACGGCAACGACTTCGTCGGTGTCATCGACTGGGACATGGCCGGCCCCGGCCGACCGCTCGACGACATCGCGTTCGCCGCGTGGAACTCGTTGCCGCTGGCAATCGCCCTGCCGGCGCCGTGGGTGGCGGCGCGACTGCGGCTGATGGCCTCGGCGTACGGCGACGGCATCACCGCCGAGGACATCCTGAACGGCGCACCGGCGCGAGCGATGCGTTCGGTGCGGGTGATCCGGGCCGGTCAGCAGGCGGGTGACCCCGGCATGCTGAACCTCGCGAAGGCCGGCGAGCCCGCACGCACCGAGCGCAAGGTCGCCGCGCTGACCGAACGGCTGCCCGCGATCGCGGCCCTGCTGTGAGGCGCCGGCCGGTCACGCCAGCAGCAGCCGGCGCATCGCCAGCCCCATCAGCTCCGCGCGGGTGCGGCCGGCATGGTCGGCGGCGAGGAAATGCCTGCCGATCCAGCTGGTGAACACGAGCACACAGCGCGCCTCGGCGTCGTCGGGATCGGGGCAGATGGCGCCGAACAGCGAGCGCAGGTAGTCCATCCGCACGTTGTCGACGCGGCGCAGCCGCTCCGCGACGCCGGTGTCGTGCCTGGCCCAGGCGCGGATCGCGAGGTCGGTGGTGATGCCGGTGGTAAGACCCTCACCGGTCTCGACGATGGCGAACAGGCGCCGCAACCTCGTGCGGGCGTCACCTCCGGCGTGCTCGACCCGGGCGATCACTTCCCGCGTGACCTCGCGCTCCCAGGTGTCCAGCATCTCGCTCAGCAGCGCGGCCCGGTCGGGGAAGAAACCGTAGAAGCCACCCTTGGTGACGCCCAGTGCCCTGGCGAGGGACTCGATCCGGACCGCGTCCGGGCCGCCGTCGGACAGCGCGCGCAGCGCTTCCTCGATCCACCGGGCGCGGGGCGTACGGGTCACGGCCGCCATCTTGTCTCTCCCGTCACATCGGCACCGACGACCTATACGTTGCCGTACAGATCGGCCTAACCTCAATCTATACGCCACCGTATGAATGATGGAGGTCGACACAGATGAGGCTCCCGGACACGGCACATACGTCCCGGCCCTGGCGGATCCACGAGCTCACCGGCGACTTCACGCTGGAGGACGTGTGGGAACTGCCGATCGCGGGCGGGCCGGACGACTTCACGCAGGTCGTCCGCCGGATGGCCGAGCGCGATCCGGGCGAGGCCCTGCCGGGCGCGGCCCGCCTGCTGTGGGAGATCCGCTGGAAGCTCGGCGCGCTGCTGCGCTGGGACCGGCCCGAGGACGGCATCGGCAGCCGGGTGCCGACATTGCGTGAAAGGCTGCCGGACGACTTGCGCGACGGCCCGGCCGGGCCGGAGTTCGTGAGCCTGCCCTTCCGGCCGCTGTACCTGTGCGCCGACGAGTGGGCCGCGGAGATGGCCAACCGGACCGTGCACGGTGTCATGCACATCGGCTGGGTGCCGGACGGGACCGGCGGCTGGCATGCCCAGATGGCGGTGCTGGTGAAGCCGAACGGCTGGTTCGGCCGGGCCTACATGGCCGCGATCAAGCCCTTCCGGTACCTGGTCGTCTACCCGGCACTGATGCGGCACTGGGACCGCGCCTCGAAGCGGGCCGCCGCCTGACGGGTCGCGACGTCGTCGTTCCCGGCATGTCCGAACCCGGCGAAGGCCGGCGAACCGGAGCGCACCGAGCGCACGGTCGCCGCCCTCCGCCGGCGGATCTCAGAGATCGCGGCGGCCCTGTGACCGGGCCGCGCTTGTCTCACGGCGTCGGGTCGCCGAACCTCCCTCCGAAGATGTCGCTGTTGCCGAACCTCTCCGGGCAGCTGGCGAGGACGTTCGGCGCGTCGAGCGGTGTGTCGGTCCGCAGCGACGCGCGGTAGGCGTCGATCGCCGGGCAGTCAGCAGCGTCGCGGGTGTCGTTCCAGACCC
>DASXRB010000183.1:0-5195 GCA_036506875.1 Kribbellaceae bacterium
GTGATCGGCCGGGCCGGCTGGCTGGCCCGCGAGCTCGCCTCCACCCCGTCCAACGAGAAGGACCCGTCCTGGCTCGCCGACCGCGCCGTCGAGGTGGCGAAGACCGGCAACCTCGAGGTCACCGTCTGGGACGAGCGGAAGCTTGCCGCGGAAGGGTTCGGCGGCATCGTCGCGGTCGGCGGCGGCTCCACCCGGCCGCCGCGGCTGATCCGGCTCGACTACACCCCGGCCGGCGTCGCCGACGACACGCCGTACGTCGTGGTGGTGGGCAAAGGCATCACGTTCGACACCGGCGGCCTGTCACTGAAGCCGCGCGAGTCGATGGTGTCGATGAAGCGCGACATGACCGGGGGCGGCTCGGTGATCGCGGCGATGTCGGTGCTGTCCGAGCTGGGCGCGCAGATCCGGGTCACCGGGCTGGTGTGCGCGGCGGAGAACATGCCGTCGGGGACGGCCTACCGGCCGGACGACGTCGTGCGCCACTACGGCGGGCGGACCACCGAGGTGAAGAACACCGACGCCGAGGGCCGGATGGTGCTCGCCGACGGGCTGGCGTACGCCGCCACGGAGCTGAAGCCGGACGCGATCGTGGACGTCGCCACGCTGACCGGCGCGATCAAGGTCTCGCTCGGCTCGATGCTGTACGGCGGGATGTACGCCACCGACGACGCGCTGGCCGACAACCTGGCCGAGGCCGGTGAGCTGTCCGGCGAGCGGCTGTGGCGGATGCCGCTGCCGGAGGAGTACGCCGAGCTGATCTCGACCCCGGTCGCGGACGCGGTGAACAGCGGCAGCGGACCGGGCTCGATCACGGCCGCGCTGTTCCTGAAGCCGTTCGCGGGTGACGTCCCGTGGGCTCACCTGGACCTGTCCAGCATCGCCGAGTCGCTGGCCGACGAGTACGAGTACACGCTGGGTGCCACCGGGGCCGGCGCGCGCCTGCTGGCGACCTGGCTGGCTTCGGACAACCCTGTGGCCGGCGTCGGCTGACGGCCGCGCCGACCGATCACGCGGGCGGTGGGTGGGCGCCGCGGTCAGCCCAGGAGGCTGCGGTACAGGTCGGTGGTGCGCTGGGCGACCGCGTGCCAGCCGAACTCCGAGACGGCGCGCTTGCGGCCGGCCTGGCCCATCGCGGCGGCCCGGCCGGGGTCCGCGACCAGGGCGTTGATCGCGTCCGCGAGGCCGCGCTCGAAGGCCGCCGGATCGGACTCGTCGTACCGCACGAGGGTCCCGGTGACGCCGTCGTCGACGACCTCCGGGATGCCGCCGACCGCGCTGGCGACGACGGCGGTCTCGCACGCCATCGCCTCCAGGTTGACGATGCCGAGCGGCTCGTAGACCGACGGGCAGCAGAAGGCCAGCGCGTGCGTCAGCACCTGCCGGACCTGCTCGCGCGGCAGCATCTCCGAGATCACGAACACGCCGTCGCGCTTGGCGCGCAGCTCCTCGACGAGGGCGTCGGTCTCGGTCTTGAGCTCGGCGGTGTCGGCCGCGCCGGCGAGCAGCACCAGCTGCACCGCCGGGTCGAGCTGGAGCCCGGCGCGCAGCAGGTGCGGCACGCCCTTCTGCCGGGTGATCCGGCCGACGAACGTGACGTAGGGCCGGGACGGGTCGACGCCGAGCCGCTCCAGCACCACCGTCTGCGGGTCCGGGTTGTAGAACTCCGCGTCGATGCCGTTGTGGATGACATGCACCCGGTCCGCGCCGATCTCCGGGTAGCAGTCCAGCACGTCGTCGCGCATGCCGTTGCTGACGGCAATGATCGCGTCGGCCGCCTCGTACGCCGTCCGCTCGGCCCAGGACGACAGCCGGTAGCCGCCGCCGAGCTGCTCGGCCTTCCACGGCCGGCGTGGCTCCAGCGAGTGCGCGGTCACCACGTGCGGCACGTCGTACAGCAGCTTCGCCCAGTGGCCGGCCATGTTCGCGTACCAGGTGTGCGAGTGCACCAGGTCCGCGTTCGCAACCGCGGCGGTCATGGTGAGGTCGGTGGACAGTATCCGCAGCGCGGCGTTGGCGCCGGGCATCCGCGGGTCGTCCTCGGAGTGCGCGGTCGCGCCGAGCCGCGGCTCGCCCATGCAGTGCACGTCGACGTCGAGCAGCCCGCGCAGCTCGCGGACCAGGAAGTCGACGTGGACACCGGCTCCGCCGTAGACGTCCGGCGGGTACTCCCTGGTCAGGATCGCGGCTCGCATACCGCCCACCTTACGGGTTGATTCGTCGCATCAACCCGTAGGAGGGCGGGTGGGGATCCAGAAACGGAGCTTGTTGTCGCGCTGGTCCTCGAACACGCCGCCGCAGGCCTGGATGACCTTCCGGGAGGCGACGTTGTCGGTGTCGCAGGTGACCAGCGCCTGCTCGATGCCCAGGCGCGCCGCGACCGGGAGCGAGGCGGCCAGCATGGCGGTGGCGTGGCCGCGGCCGCGCGCCGACGGGCGTACGACGTACCCGATGTGGCCGCCGATCTCGAGCAGGAACCGGTTCAGCACGTGCCGGATCGACAGCCGGCCCAGCCACTCGTCGCCGTCGACCCACCACAGCACGGTCTGGTGCACGATGTCCGCCGGCATCGGCGCGGCCGGGTCGGCGTCGCGGCGGATCGCCGCCACCATCCGCGCGAACTCCGCCGGGTCGGCGGCCTGCGACCGGGTCCAGGACTCGTCCGGTGAGTGCGCGTGCGCACCCATCCAGCGGTCCTCGCTCTCGTCGAGCTCGTCCCACGCCGCCAGGAAGGACCGGTGGACGGCGGTGGTGGGCACGACGAGATCCGGCATGGCACCAGTGTGGCGACACCCGCAACCGGGTTATGCCACCGGGAGGCATGACCTAGGGTCGGAAGCATGGCAAAGGGGCCGAGGGTTCTGGGTATCGTGCTCGCCGGTGGCGAGGGCAAGCGGCTGATGCCGCTGACGGCGGACCGGGCGAAACCGGCGGTGCCGTTCGGCGGCAGCTACCGGCTGATCGACTTCGTGCTGTCCAACCTGGTGAACGCCGGGTATCTCACCCTGTGCGTGCTGACGCAGTACAAGTCGCACTCGCTGGACCGGCACATCACGACGACGTGGCGGATGTCGACGCTGCTGGGCAACTACGTGACACCGGTGCCGGCGCAGCAGCGGCTCGGGCCGCAGTGGTACCAGGGCAGCGCGGACGCGATCTACCAGTCGATGAACCTGATCAACGACCACAAGCCGGACATCATCGTGGTGTTCGGCGCGGACCACGTGTACCGGATGGACGCGTCCCAGATGGTCGCGGCGCACACCGAGTTCGGCGCGGGTGTCACGGTCGCCGGGATCCGGGTGCCGCGTGCCGGCGCCTCGGAGTTCGGTGTGATCAAGACGGCCGCGGACGGGGTGCGGATCGAGGAGTTCCTGGAGAAGCCGGCGGAGCCCCCAGGCTTGCCGGACTCGCCGGACGAGACCTTCGCGTCGATGGGCAACTACGTGTTCAGCGCCGACGTGCTGGTGGACGCGCTGCGCCGGGACGCCGCGAACCCGGCCAGCCGGCACGACATGGGCGGCGACATCGTCCCGATGCTGGTCGCCGAGGGCAAGGCGAACGTGTACGACTTCGCCGACAACGACGTGCCCGGGGCACTCGACCGGGACCGGTCGTACTGGCGCGACGTCGGCTCGCTGGACTCCTACCACGAGGCGCACATGGACCTGGTGTCGATCCAGCCGGTCTTCAACCTCTACAACTCCGAGTGGCCGATCTACACGTCGCACCCGCAACTGCCGGGGGCCAAGTTCACCGACGACGCGACCGTCGGCGAGTCGATCGTCTGCTCCGGGTCGATCGTCTCCGGCGCCACCGTGGAGCACTCGGTCCTGGGTGCCAACGTGTACGTCAGCCCGGGGGCGACGATCGAGCGCTGCGTGATCATGGACAACTGCACGATCGGCGCCGGGGCACGGCTGAAGAACGCGATCCTGGACAAGAACGTCGTGGTGCCGGCCGGCGCCCGGATCGGGTACGACGCCGAGGCCGACCGTGCCGCCGGGTACACCGTCAGCAAGGGCGGGATCACGGTCCTCGGCAAGGACCAGCAGGTCGCCGAACCCACCGGGGAGCCGCTCGCCGGGGAGCCTGTCGCCGGGGAGCCTGTCGCCGGGGAACCTCTCGCCGAGGACGTGGAGGCGTGACCGGCGAGGCCGAGGCGCGGGCCCGGGATGCCGCCGACCCGGGCCATCGCGACCTGTTCCACGTCCCCCGGGCGACCGGCGGCTCGTACGACGAGGTCGCGTACTTCGCCGGCAGCTCGCTCGGACTGCAGCCGAAGGCCACCCGCGACGAGCTGGTCGCCGACCTGGACTCCTGGGCCCGGCTCGGGGTCGAGGGCCATCTGGAGGGCGACCGGCCCTGGCTGCCGTACCACGAGTTCCTGACCGGGCCGGCCGCCCGGCTGGTCGGCGCGCTGCCCGGCGAGACCGTGGTGATGAACTCGCTCACGGTCAACCTGCACCTGCTGATGGTGTCGTTCTACCGCCCGGCCGGCCGCCGGACGAAGGTCGTGATCGAGGACAGCGCGTTCCCGTCCGACAGCTACGCCGTGCGCAGCCAGGTGCGGTTCCACGGGCTCGACCCGGAGGCTCACGTCGTACGGCTGGCTCCGCGGGCGGGCGAGGACACGCTGCGCACCGAGGACGTCGTACGACGGATCGACGACGAGGTGGCGCTGGTCCTGCTCGGGGGCGTGAACTACCTGACCGGGGAGCTGCTGGACATCCCGGCGATCACCGCAGCCGGGCGGCGGGCCGGGGCCGTGGTCGGGTGGGACCTGGCGCACGCGGCCGGGAACGTGCCGCTGGCGCTGCACGACTGGGGTGTGGACTTCGCAGCCTGGTGCTCGTACAAGTACCTGAACGGCGGTCCGGGCGCGCTCGCCGGCGCGTTCGTGCACGAGCGGCACCTGGGATCGGCCGAGCTGCCGCGGTTCGAGGGCTGGTGGAGCACCGAGGCGTCGACCCGGTTCGAGATGGCGCCGGTGTCGCGGCCTCCGGCGACCGTGGAGGCCTGGCAGATCTCGAACCCGCCGATCTTCTCGATGGGCCCGGTCCGCACCTCGCTGGAGATCTTCGACAAGATCGGCATGCCCGCGCTGCGCGAGCGCAGCATCCGGCTGACGGGCTACCTGGACTCGCTGCTGGCGGGCGTGGCCGAGGTGGTCACCCCGCACGATCCGGTACGACGCG
>DASXRB010000184.1:0-4092 GCA_036506875.1 Kribbellaceae bacterium
TGACGGTCACGTCGGCACCGGCCCGGACCAGGGCGCGCTCGGCGGAGCGGATGTTGCCGGACCCGTAGTCCAGCACCACCACCGACGTCATAGGGCTCCCTTGGTGCTCGGGATGCCGCCCTGCCGCGGGTCGAGCTCGGCCGCGGCGCGCAGCGCGCGCGCGAACGCCTTGAACTGGGCCTCGACGATGTGGTGCGGGTCGCGGCCGGACAGCACCCGGACGTGCACGCAGATCGCCGCGTTGAACGCCAGCGTCTCGAAGACGTGCTGGGTCAGCGAGCCGGCGTAGTTGCCGCCGATGACCGCGTACACCTGCCCGTCCGGCTCGCCGGTGTGCACGCAGTACGGCCGCCCGGACAGGTCCACCGTGCAGTGCACGAGGGTCTCGTCCAGCGGCACCGTGGCGTCGCCGAACCGCCGGATGCCGCGCTTGTCGCCGAGCGCCTCCTTCAGCGCCTGGCCGAGCACGATCGCGGTGTCCTCGACGGTGTGGTGCGCGTCGATCTCCAGGTCACCGACGGTGTGCACCCGCAGGTCCAGCAGGGCGTGCTTGGCCAGCGAGTTCAGCATGTGGTCGTAGAACCCGACCCCGGTGGAGATGTCCCCCCGGCCGGTCCCGTCGAGGTCGACCTCGACGACCACCTTGGACTCGCTGGTCTCGCGTTCGATCCGCGCCGTGCGGCTCATGCCTGCACCTCCGAAACGGTTGCCTCGGGCACCCTGTCCAGGTACGCCGTCAACGAGCGGCGGAACGCGTCGTTCTCCGCCGGTGAGCCGATCGAGACCCGCAGCCAGCCGTCCGGGCCGGTCTCGCGGATCAGCACGCCGTCTGCCAGTACGGCCTGCCACACCGCGTGCCGGTCGGCGAACCGGCCGAACAGCACGAAGTTCGCGTCCGAGTCCACCGCCCGCAGGCCCCGCGCCCGCAGCCACTCCACGGTCTCGTCCCGCGCGGCCCGCAGCTCCGCGACCCGCCCGAGCAGCTCGTCGGTGTGCCGCAGCGCCGCCCGCGCCACCGCCTGCGTCACCGCGGACAGGTGGTACGGCAGCCGCACGATCCGCAGCGCGTCCACCAGGTCGCGATTGGCCGCCAGGTAGCCCACCCGGGCACCGGCGAGCGCGAACGCCTTCGACATCGTCCGCGCCACCGCGAGGTTCCGGTACGACGCCAGCAGCGTGACCGCGCTCGGCGTCCCGGCCCGGCGGAACTCGCCGTACGCCTCGTCGACGACGACCACGCACGGCAGGTCCGCGCACGTCTTGGTGATCCGCTCGATCACGTCCAGCGGCAGCGCCGTCCCGGTCGGGTTGTTCGGCGACGCCAGCAGCACCACCGACGGCCGGTGCTCGGCGATCGTCGCCAGCGCGTGCCCGACGTCGATCGTGAAGTCGGTGTCCCGGCGGCCGGTGACCCACGTCGTGTTCGTGTCGCGGGCGTACTCCGGGTACATCGAGTACGTCGGCGCGAACGACAGCGCGGTCCGCCCTGGTCCGCCGAAGGCCTGCAGCAGGTGCAGCATCACCTCGTTGGACCCGTTCGCCGCCCACACCTGCTCGCCGGTCAGGTCCGCGCCCGACTCGGCACCCAGGTACGCCGCGAGGTCGTTGCGCAGGGCAAGGAACTCCCGGTCCGGGTAGCGGTTCAGCCCGCGTGCCGCCTCCGCCACGGCCTGCGCGACGTCGTCGACGACCGCCTGGCTGGGTGGGTACGGGTTCTCGTTGACGTTGAGCAGGACGGGCACGTCGAGCTGCGGGGCGCCGTACGGCTCGAAACCCTCCAGTTCCTCCCGGATCGGCAGCCCGGAGAAGTCAGCCATCGGCGCCGTCCTGCGCGGTCGGCCCCGGGAAGCGCACGGTGACGGCGGCGGCGTGGCCCGGCAGGTTCTCGGCGTGCGCGAGGTGTACGACGTGCTCGGCGACGTCGGCCAGCGCCTGGCGGGTGTAGTCGACGACGTGCACGGCCTTGAGGAAGCTGCGCACCGACAGGCCGGACGAGTGGCAGGCGCAGCCCGCGGTCGGCAGCACGTGGTTCGACCCGGCGCAGTAGTCGCCGAGCGACACCGGCGCCCACGGTCCGACGAAGACCGCGCCGGCGTTGGTGATCCGCAGCGCCCGCTCGGCCGCGTCCGCGGTCTGGATCTCCAGGTGCTCGGCGGCGTACGCGTTCACCACCTCGGTGCCCTGCTCCAGGTCGTCGACCAGCACGATCCCGGACTGCTCGCCGCCGAGCGCGGTGGTGATCCGCTCGCGGTGCTCGGTGGCGGCCACCTGTACGGGCAGCTCCGCCTCGACCGCGGCGGCGAGCGCCTCGCTCGGCGTGACCAGCACGCTGGCGGCCATGGGGTCGTGCTCGGCCTGGCTGATCAGGTCGGCGGCGACGTGGGCCGGGTCGGCGGTGTCGTCGGCCAGGATCGCGATCTCGGTCGGACCGGCCTCGGCGTCGATCCCGACGACGCCCTTGAGCAGCCGCTTGGCGGCGACCACGTAGATGTTGCCCGGGCCGGTGATCAGGTCCACCTTCGGGCAGCCCTCGAAGCCGTGGGCGAGACCGGCGATCGCCTGCGCGCCGCCCATCGCGTACACCTCGTCCACGCCGAGGAGCGCGCACACCGCGAGCACCGTCGGGTGCGGCAGCCCGTCGTACTCCTGCTGCGGCGGCGACGCCACCGCCAGCGATCCGACGCCCGCGACCTGAGCCGGTACGACGTTCATCACCACGCTGGACGCCAGCGGTGCCAGCCCGCCCGGCACGTACAGCCCGACCCGGCCGACCGGCACCAGCCGCCGCGTCACCCGGCCGCCCGGAGCCGGCTCCGACGTGACGTCGGTGCCGCGCTCGTCCTCGCTCACCTCGCGGACCCGGCGGATCGACTCGGTGAACGCGGCCCGCACCACCAGGTCCAGCCGTGCGAGCGCGTCGTCCAGGGCCTGCTGGGGCACCCGCAGCGAGTCGACCGCCACGCGGTCGAACTTCTCGCCGTACGCCTTGATGGCCTCCGCGCCGTGATGCCGCACGTCGTCGCAGATCGGGCGGACGACGTCGACGGCGTGCTCGACGTCGAACGCGGCCCGCGGAACGAGCGCACGGTAGTCCAGGACCTCGGAGCGCTGGCGGCCCCGCAGGTCGACGCGGCGAATCATGGCGTCAAGTCTAGGACTCGGCCCGCTCCGGCCTGCCGGGCGTCGCACAGCGTGGACACGGCCGCCGCCGGGGACCACTACTGTCGTCGCATGGACTCGACGCTCCCGCTGCTCACCGTCGAGACGGTGCTGTTCCCGGGACTGGTGGTCCCTGTGCCCGTGAACGACGTGCAGAACCGGGCCGTGGTGCGGGACCTGCAGGCGGCGGCGGGCGCGTCGGCGGACGCGGAGATGGTGTGCGGGGCGCTGGCGATCCGGGACGGGTACGAGCTGGGCGACCGGGTGTTCCGCTCCCTGCACGGCATCGGCTGCACCGCGCTCGTGTCGGACGTCACCGGCGGCGACGAGGGCCCGATGGAGATCACGCTGACCGGGAACCGGCGGTTCCGGGTGGTCGAGCTGGACGGCGACGGCGACTACCTGGTCGCGCAGGTCGAGTGGCTGCCGGAGAGCGCGGGATCGGACCCGCTGGGCGCGGCGTCGGTGGCGCTCGACCGCTTCCGCCGCTACGCCGCGGCCGTCACCGAGATCAGCCGGCCCGGCCTGCACATCGGCACGCTGCCCGACGACCCGACCACCCTGTCGTACCTGATGTCCGCCGCCATGGTGCTGCTGCAACCCGACCGCCAGAAGCTCCTCGAGGTCCTCGACACCACGACTCGCCTCGCCGAGCTCGTCGGCCTGATCGACACCGAGCTGTCCGCCATGGCCGCCGTCCCGTCCCTCCCCGCTACCGACATCTCCTGGTCCGACCTCGCCCCGAACTGAACCCACTAGGTTCCAGCGCTGGTCGGCACCCAGGATTCGGAGCCCGTGGCTGTCCTCGAGGTCCAGCTAGTCCTCGAGGTTCAACGTAGCCAGCGGCACATCATGCGTCAGGCAGCACGCCGCGATCCACAGGTCGTTGACGGGGCGCGGCCGACCGCGCTGAACGGCAGCCGCTGAGAGTCT
>DASXRB010000185.1:0-1583 GCA_036506875.1 Kribbellaceae bacterium
GGTCGAGAAATGGGGGTCCGGCGACTCCGGCAACACTGACGTGTTCGCGAACTACCGGATCGACGAGCAGATCAAGAAGGCCCTGGACCGCAAGGTCTGGCTGCCGTCCGGCGGCTCGCTGATCATCGACCGCACCGAGGCGATGACGGTCGTCGACGTCAACACCGGCAAGTTCACCGGCTCCGGCGGCAACCTCGAGGAGACCGTCACCCGGAACAACCTGGAGGCGGCCGAGGAGATCGTCCGCCAGCTCCGGCTGCGCGACATCGGCGGCATCATCGTCATCGACTTCATCGACATGGTGCTGGAGTCGAACCGCGACCTGGTGCTGCGCCGGCTGGTCGAGTGCCTGGGCCGGGACCGGACCAAGCACCAGGTCGCCGAGGTGACCTCGCTGGGGCTGGTGCAGATGACCCGCAAGCGGATCGGCACCGGGCTGCTGGAGGCCTTCAGCGAGACCTGCGAGAACTGCGGCGGGCGCGGGCTGATCCTGCACGACGAGCCGCGGGAGCCACGGCGTCGCCAGTCCGAGGGCCGCGCCGGCGACGACGGCGGCCGCGGGCGTGGCCGGGACGGCGGTCGCGACGGCGGCCGCGAGAGCGGCAAGGGTACGACGAAGAGCTCGCGCGGCGGCCGCGGTCGCGGTCGCGGCAAGCAGGCCGAGGTCCCCGGAGAGGAGGCCGCCGAGGACACCCGCGTCACTGGCGCGCCGGTCGCGCCCGAAGCTGTCGAGCAGACGGCTGCGGACGACGCTGCCGGGCGGGGCACGGTCGGCGCCGATCTGGCGGTGGCCCCGGTTTGACCGGCTCACGAGGCGCGCCGTACCCTAGATCTTCGGCGCACGTCTCGTGTGCCTCCTTTGTGTGGGCCCGCTGCGGCAACACGCACGCAGGGCTTTGAACGACTCCGAGCAAACAGAGAGTGAGATCCACGGTGTACGCGATCGTGCGCAGTGGCGGCACCCAGCAGAAGGTTGCCGTCGGCGATGTCATCGAGATCGACAACCTGGAGACCAAGGTCGGTGACACCGTGACGCTGCCGGCCCTCCTGGTGGTCGATGGCGACACCGTGACGGCCGATGCCGCCGCGCTGGCGAAGGTCGCGGTGTCCGCCGAGGTCCTCGGCCGGACCAAGGGCCCGAAGATCCACATCCTCAAGTTCAAGAACAAGACCGGTTACCGCAAGCGCCAGGGTCACCGCCAGCACTACACCCAGGTCAAGGTCACCGGCATCGACGCTACGGCGCTGAGCCGCTAAGTAAGGGGACCCGAGATGGCACACAAAAAGGGCGCAGCGTCCACCCGTAACGGCCGCGACTCGAACGCGCAGCGCCTCGGCGTGAAGCGGTACGGCGGCCAGCTCGTGAACGCCGGCGAGATCATCGTCCGCCAGCGCGGCACGCACTTCCACCCGGGCAACGGTGTCGGTCGCGGTGGCGACGACACCCTGTTCGCGCTGGTCGAGGGCAATGTCGAGTTCGGCACCCGTCGCGGCCGCCGCGTCGTGAACGTCGTACCGGCTCCGGCGGAGTGACCTCCGTCACCCGGTAGCACAGCCTCAGCGAAGGGGCGGGTCGCGGAGTA
>DASXRB010000186.1:0-1568 GCA_036506875.1 Kribbellaceae bacterium
CTGGTCGCCGCGTGCGCGATGACGCCGGCCGTCCGCCATGCCCAGCGTCGTACGACGAAGGGCCCGGCAGCCACCGTCAGCCCGGTGCTCGCCGCCTGAGCGAGCGCGGGTCAGAGCAGCGTCATAGCAGCAGCGACAGGCTGTGGATCGCGAGGCCGGCGAGGCCGCCGACGACGGTGCCGTTGATCCGGATGAACTGCAGGTCGCGGCCGACGTGCAGCTCGATCCGGCGGGCGGCCTCGCGGCCGTCCCAGCGGGCGATGGTGTCGGAGATGACAGACACGATCTCGGTGCCGTACGTGCGGACCACGTAGCCGACCGCCTCGGCGGCCCGGATGTCGACCTGCGCCTGCAGCCCCGGTTCCTCCACGAGGCGGCGGCCGAGCTCCAGCAGCGCCTCCCTGGCCCGGATCCGCAGCGGGCCGTCCACGTCGGCGGCCGCCTCCAGCAGCGCTATCCGGAAGGCGTCCCACACCGCGGTCAGGCTGGCCGGTACATCGGGATGCTCCAGCATCCGGCGCTTGAAGTTCTCGAACCGCAGCCGCATCGCCGGGTCGTCCTGCAGGTCGCCCGCGAGCCGGATCAGCAGGTCGTCGACGGCCTTGCGGGCGGGGTGGTCGGGCTTGTCCCGGACGTCGGCCAGCCAGGCCAGCAGCTCGCGGTGGATGCGGTCGATCACCAGCGAGTCGACCCACTGCGGCGACCACCTCGGCGCCCGCGGCGCGACCACCTCGGCGACCACGTCGCGGTTCTCGCGCAGCCAGCCGTACGACTCGACGATCGCGAGATCCAGCAGCGCGTGGTGCGCACCGTCGTCGACGACCGACTCCAGCAGGTGACCCGCGATCGGGCTCAGCGGCTCGTCCGCGAACCGCGGCAGCAGCGACCGCTCCATGAAGGCGGTGACGTCGGAGTCCCGCAGCATCGGCAGCACCCGGCCGACCCCGTCGGCGACGACCTCGACGACCCGGTCGGCGTGCCGCCCGGTGCGCAGCCACTCTCCGGCCCGGCGCGACACGTGCGCCTCGGTCATCTTGTGCTGTACGACGTGCTCGGCGAGGAAGTTGTCGGTGACGAACTCCTCCAGGCTCTCGGCCAGGGCGTCCTTGCGGGTGGGCACGATCGCGGTGTGCGGGATCGGCAGCCCGAGCGGGTGCCGGAACAGCGCGGTCACCGCGAACCAGTCCGCCAGCGCGCCCACCATCGCCGCCTCGGCGGCCGCGTTCACGAAACCCCACGCACCGCCGCGGTCGAGCGTGGCCACATAGGTGGCCGCGGCGAGCAGCAGCAGCCCGAGCGCCACCGCGCGCATCCGCCGCAGGCCGCGCAGCCGTGCGGTGTCCGGAGCGCTGAGAGTCATCGTCGCCATGTCACCGATAGTGCCCTGCTACCGTCGGGGCCGCTGGCCGTGACGCTGGGAGGGGTACATGGACGGGGCACGGATCACCACCGAGGCCGAGCTGCGGGAGCTGCTCGGCGAGCCGCTGCCGCGGGCCGCGAACAAGGCCCGGCCGCGGCTGCATGAGCTGGACCGGCAGTGGCTGGCCGCGTCCCGGTTCTGCCTGGTC
>DASXRB010000187.1:0-5836 GCA_036506875.1 Kribbellaceae bacterium
CGCCTGCGCGGTCCGCACCAGGTTGAACCCGCTCTCGGACCAGGCGATCAGGGTGGCCCGCAGGTCCGGCCAGTCGGGCTGGGTCACGAGAGGGCCGGCGACGAGCGACACCAGCCGGCTGCGGGCCCGGTGACCGACGGCGGCCAGCACCTGGTGGCCACGCAGCCCGTCGATCACGTACGCCGACCCGCCCGGCTGACTCCGCACCCCCAGCCGCAACGCGTCGGCGGCGTCGGTGTACGCCTCGCGCAGGGCGGCGATCCCCCGGGCGGCACCTCCGACGCCCGCCCTGGAGGCGAGGCCGTGGCGAGAGGCGACGCTGTCCATGGCCGTCCGGGCCAGCCGCAGCCGGTCCTCGGTCGTCGCACCGCCGCTGAGTACCGGCAGCACGGCGAACCGGCCGGACGTCATCGCGGCCACCAGGTCGGCCGGGCCGAAGCTCTCCCGCAGGGTCCGCAGCACCTCCGGGCGGAGCGTCGCGACATCCGGGATGCCGCCGCTGCCGGTGCCCACCGGCACCGGTTCGTCGACGTCCACGAGCAGCACGGTGCGCGGGACCGTGAGGTCGAAGCCGAGCTCACGCGCCCGTGCCGCCAGGAACTCGCGATCCACCACCTCCGGGTCGAACGACCCGACGTCGCGGACCAGCTCCTCCAGTGCTCGCTCGCGCAGCAGCCGCGAGCGCAGTTCCACCGACTCCTGCAGCAGGATCTCGGTCTGACGGCGGACCACCAGGCCGAACCGCCGCACCTGTCGCGGCGAGCCGGTGATGCCGACGGTGCCGACGGCCTCGCCGTCGATCACGATCGGCAGCGTCATACCGGGCTTCACCCCACGCAGTCGCTGCGCCTCCGCGGCCGAGTGCCAGGCCGCCTGCTGCGACGTCAACACCTCGACGGAGGCCTCGTGGAAGCTGCCCAGCCGGCTCGTGTCGCCGGAACCGATGACGATGCCGCGGTCGTCGGTGATCAGCACGTTGTACCCGATCACGTCGGAGGTGTCGCGGGCGATCTGCTGTGCGAGCGAGGCCGAGAGCATGACGGTCTCCTCTCCGAGCGCTGTACGAACCGTACGACGTGGGCCGCGAATCGGCAGTGCATCTCGGATCAGTCATACAGTGACTCGACGGCGATTGTCTACGTAGCGTTGACCGGGTCAGAGGGATCCCCCGCGCATCGCCCCGACATTCCTCCGGCAGCCGGAACTCCGTCACGGAAGGCCCCCACCATGTCGAACCCTCGCCTCGCTCGCCGTAGGACCACCCGCCTGCTTGGTGCCGTCGCGGCCGGCCTGCTGGCGTTGACCGCCTGCGGCGGGAGCGACAACGCCCCGGTCTCCGACGCCGCGGCCGCGCTCGGCACCATCGACCCCGGCGTGCTCAAGGTCGCCATCGAGCCGTACGCGCCGTACACCTCGATGGTCGGCGACAAGATGGTCGGCCTCGACGCCGACATCCTCAACGCCGTGGCCGACAAGCTCGGCCTGAAGGTCAAGCCCGAGGTCACCGACTTCGCGGGCATGCTCGCGAACGTGCAGTCCCGCCGCGTCGACATCACGATCGGCGGCGTCGCGTGGACCGCCGAACGCCAGAAGCAGGGCCTGTTCACCGATCCGCCGTACTACTCGCCGCCCGCGATGGCGGTGCGCGCCGGGGAGAAGTACACGACGGTTGACGACCTCGAGGGCAAGAACCTCGGCACGGTCGAGGGTTATGTCTGGGTCAAGTCGATCCAGGCGGTGCCCGGGGCCAAGCTGCACGCCTACCCCGACGGCAACGGCGTCTTCGACGACCTCGGCGCCGGCCGGATCAACGTCGGCTTCCTGGACCCGCTGCTGATCATCGCCGCCCAGAAGGAACGGCCGGGGCTGAAGATCGAGACGCAGTACCTCACCCCGCCGTCCGACGCGGAGGTCAAGGCGCATCCGGCCTACCAGTACTTCCGGCCGTACATGACGAGCTTCTACCTGCCCAAGCAGTCGACGGCGCTGGAGAAGGCGATCTCGGAGCAGATCCGCGCGATGTACGCGAGCGGTGAGATGACCAAGCTGATCGAGAAGTACGGCGGCGTCCCCGACCAGTTCCTCAAGCCGGCTCCGGACCTGGCCGCGACCAGGCGGGGCGTCGACCGGCCCGCCGACTGGCAACCGCCGTCCATCTGAGCACCGAGGAGGAGATCCCATGCTCGCCCCGCAGTTGTTCGAGGTGCCGTGGTCGGACTACGCGCCCACGCTTCTCGACGGGCTCGAACGGACCGTCGCCTACACGCTCGCGAGCTTCACCGGAGCCGCGATCCTCGGCCTCGTGCTCGCCCTGCTACGGCTGAGCCGGCTCCGCGTCCTGCGACTGCCGGCCGCGCTGTACACCGAGATCTTCAAGAACGTCCCGCTGCTCGCGATCATCTTCGTCACCTACTTCGGGCTGGCGTCGGTGGGCATACGGCTCGGGGTGTTCACGGCCGGTTGCCTCAGCCTCGTCGTGTTCTACGCGGCGTACCTGTCGGAGATCTTCCGGTCGGCGATCGCCGGCGTGCACGGCGGCCAGCAGGAGGCGGCCGAGGCGCTCGGGCTGGGCCGCATCAGCACCTTCACCCATGTGGTGTTCCCGCAGGCGCTGCGTTCGGCGCTACCGGGCACCAACACGATGCTGGTCGACCTGCTGAAGTCCACGTCGCTGCTGGTCACCATCTCGGCGGCCGAGCTGATGTCCGAGGGCCGGATCATCACGTCGGCCACGTTCCGCGCGCTCGAGGTGTACCTCGTGATCGCGGCCATCTACTTCGCGCTGTGCTACCCGCTCTCCCAGGGCCTGCTCTGGCTGGAGCGCAAGATCCGGGCCGGGGTGCCGTTGTCACCGCGACGCCGACGACGCCTCAGGGCCGCCCGGGTCCTGCTGGCGGAGAAAGGAGCGACGACATGACCGAGCCGGCGCCGAGCCCCACCGACCAGATCATCCCCGAGCTCGCCGTAGCAGCGGCCCAGCCCGAGGTCGTCGTACGGATCGAGCACCTCAGCAAGTCGTTCGACGGCCGGCTGGTCCTCGACGACGTCCACCTGACCGTCCACCACAAGAAGATCGTCGCGATCATCGGTCAGAGCGGCGGCGGGAAGACGACCCTGCTGCGCTGTGTGAACCTGCTCGAGCGACCCGACCACGCCACGATGGAGATCGCCGGTGAGACGATCTTCTCCGGCGACCAGGTCCGGTGCCGGGATCTGGCGAAGCTCAGGCAGTCCGTCGGCATGGTGTTCCAGCGTTTCAACCTGTTCCCGCACCTGACGGCCGTGGAGAACGTGATGCTCGCCCAGCTGCTCACCGGGACCGGCGAGCAGGAGGCTCTGGACCGGGCGGTCCGGCTGCTCCGCCGGGTCGGTCTCGCCCACCGCGGCACGGCGTATCCCGAGCAGATGTCCGGCGGCGAGCAGCAGCGGGTGGCGATCGCCCGGGCGCTGGCCCTCAAGCCGTCGGTGCTGCTGTTCGACGAGCCCACGTCCTCCCTCGACCCCGAGTCCACCGGCGAGGTGCTGGCAGTCATGCGCGAGCTGGCCGAGGACGGGATGACGATGATCCTGGTGACCCACGAGCTACCGTTCGCACGGGACGTCGCGGACTGGTTGGTCTTCGTCGACGGCGGCCGGATCGTCGAGGAGGGCCGGCCGGCCGAGGTCGTGAACGCGCCGCGGGAGCTGCGGACGAGGGCCTTCCTGGCCTCGTTCGCCGCCGGGCGCTAGGACCGGCATGCGGATCATCGTGGTCGGCGGCGGCGTGATCGGGCTGTGGTCGGCAGTGGAGCTGGCCCGGGCCGGAGCCGCCGTCACCGTGCTGGACGCCGGCCCGCAGGGCGGCTTCGCCTCACCCGCTGCCGCCGGCTGGGTGGTTCCGGCGCTGTCCGCACCACTGTCCGGGCCGGGTGTGCTGGCCCACACGGCCCGTCAGGTGCTGCGCGGCGAGGCCCCGTTCAGCGTCGGTCCGCAGCTGACCGCGACGCTGCTGCGGTGGCTGGTGCGGTTCGTCCGCAGCGGAACGGCCCGGCGGTACGACGCCGGCCTGCGCGCGGTGCTCGACCTCGGCGCCGAGTGCGTGGACGACTTCACCCGGCTGCAGTCCGCCGGTGTCGACCTCGAGCTGCGGCGGTCCGGCCTGCTGATGGCAGCGATCACCGCCGGGGGTCTCGACGAGGCCGCGCGGCTCGCCGAGGTCACCGCGGCGGCGGGCTACCAGGGCGGCTACGAGATCCTCGACGGCACCGCGGCGCGGGCCCGCGAACCCGCGCTCGGTCCGCGCGTCACCGGCGCGGTCCATGCCACCGACGAGGTGCAGGTCCGGCCCGAGCAGGTCCTGCGTGCCCTGCGCGAGCAGCTCACCGGCGCCGGCGGGAGGTTGGTGCCCGCGACGGTCAGCCGGATCGGTCCCGGCCGGCCGGGCTGGCGGGTCGAGACCGGCACCGGAACCTTCGACGCCGAGCGTCTGCTGGTCGCGGCCGGCGCCTGGTCGACCGAGCTGCTGTCACCGCTCGGCGTACGGCTCCCCATGGTGGCCGCGACCGGCTACAGCATCACCACCCCCGGCACCGGGCTGGCGCCCCGGCTCGCGGCGAAGCTGGTGGAGCCGAGCATCGCGGTCACGCCGTTCGCCGAGGGCGTCCGGATCGCCGCGCGGCTCGACCTCGGCCGGCCCGGCGGCCCGATCCCGGAGCGCCGGTTCGCCGCCGTCCTCGCTCGCACGGCGGCGTACTTCGCCGACTGGCGTCCCGGCCTCTCGACGGCGACCTATGCCGGGATGCGCCCGGCCACACCGGACAGCCTGCCGCTGATCGGCCCGGTTCCCGGACACGACGGCCTGTACGTCGCCACCGGCCACGGGATGCTCGGGCTGACACTGGCGCCCGGCACCGCCCGGCTGGTCGTACCCCTGGTGCTGGACCGCACCCGGCCGGCCGAGCTCGCCCCCTTTGCCCTCGAGCGCTACCTCCGCGCGAGCACGCCACTGCGTGGTGTTGCCATCGGGGTCAGTCCTGTCGCCGACGGCTGACCTCGAACCCAGCCGCCGTCGACCCGGATCGTCTGCCCGGTGATGTACGACGACGCGTCGCCGCACGGAACAGTAGCCGCATAGGGTGTGAGGGAGAGCACACGGCGGTTGACTATGAGCGACAAGCGCAAGCGTAGGTACTTCGATCCGGCGGACCTCGGCGAGATCATCGCCAGGCCGGCCATCGTGCCACCGGCGAAGATGATTGAACTTGAACGACTGCAGCGCGAGCACCACCCTCGCCTGTATGCGGAGATGGCGGACCTGCGGGAGATCTACCACGCTGCGCATGCGCCCGACTTCGGGGAAGGCGAGATCGACGAGTCCAGCATTCGCCGGGCCGTCGCCGTCGCCAGATCGAACGGCCGCAACTGGGTAACGATCGCCACGTTCCTTGGCGCGGACTCACCACGCGAAGCCAAAGCCCGGTACCGCTGATCGATGTCGGCTGGTCGGTCGGCTGAGGTGGTTCGTCAGGTCACCGTGGAGCCGACGTCGCATGTTGAGCCGGACCTCGCCGTCAGGGGGCGACGTGGGGCCAGAACAGCGGGGTGAGGCTGCGGCGGTCGACGTCGGTCATCCGGTCCGCCCAGTCGGAGCCGGCGAGGATGTCTTGCACCAGCAGCGTGTTCACGTACACCGGGACGGCCTGTAGCACCCGCGGGCACAACACGGAGTTGTCCCACGCTCGCGCTAGGGATGGAGGAATGGACCCGCATCTGATGGTGGCGTTCGTCGTGACGACGGCGGTGGCGATGGTGGTGCCCGGGCCGGACATGCTGTTCGTGCTGGGCTGCGGGATGCGGG
>DASXRB010000188.1:0-8577 GCA_036506875.1 Kribbellaceae bacterium
CGAGGAGGCCGCGCGGATGATCGGCCTCGACATCGCCGGCATCGACTTCATCTGCCCCGACATCGCCGAGCCGGTCCGGGAGACCGGCGGCGCGATCTGCGAGGTGAACGCGGCACCGGGCTTCCGGATGCACACGCACCCTACGATCGGCGACCCGCAGTACATCGCCAAGCCGGTCGTCGACATGCTGTTCCCGCCGGGTACGCCGAGCCGCATCCCGATCGTCGCGGTCACCGGCACCAACGGCAAGACCACCACCGCGCGGATGATCAGCCACGTGTTCAAGGGCCTCGGCCGCAAGGTCGGGATGACCTCGACCGACGGCATCGTGATCGACGAGCGGCTGGTGATCCGGGCCGACGCGTCCGGGCCGCGGTCGGCGCGGATGGTGCTGCAGAACCCGCGGGTCGACTTCGCGGTCTTCGAGGTGGCGCGCGGTGGCATCCTGCGCGAGGGCCTGGGCTACCAGCGCAACGACGTCGCCGTGGTGCTGAACATCGCGGCCGACCACCTCGGCATGCGCGGCGTGGAGACCCTCGAGCAGCTCGCGGACGTGAAGGCGGTGCTGGTCGAGGCGGTGCCGCGCACCGGCGCCGCGGTGCTGAACGCGGACGACCCGCTGGTGCGCAGGATGCGCCGCAAGTGCAAGGGCGAGGTGGTCTGGTTCAGCATGGCCGAGGCCGGCAGCGAGGTCCGCGACGACATCGACACGCACTGCCGGCACGGCGGCAAGGCGGTCGTGCTGGACCGCTCCGAGCTCGGCGACATGATCGTCGTCAAGCACGGCCGCCGCTCCATGCAGCTGGCCTGGACCCACTTGCTCCCGGCAACCTTCGGCGGACGGGCGATGCTCAACGTGCAGAACGTGATGGCGGCGGCCGCCGCGGCCTTCGCCGCCGGTGCTCCGCTGCACGACATCCGGCAGGGCCTGCGGACGTTCTCCACGTCGTACTACCTGTCACCCGGCCGGCTGAACGAGATCGACGTCGACGGCCGCACGGTGATCGTGGACTACTGCCACAACGCGCCGGCGATGCGCATGCTGGGCGACTTCGTCGACCGGCTCGGCGACGCCCTCGGCGCGTCCTCGGAGTCGGCCCGGCCGTCCCGGATCGGCGTCGTGGCGACCGCCGGCGACCGCCGGGACGCCGACATCCGCGAGCTCGGCGAGGCCGCCGCGCAGCACTTCGACGTCGTCATCGTCCGGGAGGACGAGCGGCTGCGCGGCCGTCCGGCCGGCGAGCTCGCCGAGCTGGTCGCCGCCGGGGTGCGCGAGGCGATGGACGACGGCGCCCGCTGCCGCCGGGTCGAGACCGTGCTCGACGAGATCGACGCGGTCCGGCACGCGCTCAGCCGCTCCAACCCCGGTGACCTGGTCGTGCTCTGCGTCGACCAGCACAAGACCGTGCTCGCCGAGCTCGAGACGGTGTCCCACCAGGCCCAGGCGGGTGCTCGTTCGCACGACGAGGGCGGTGACCCGGACTTCGTACCACCGGAGACGCCGGCCCCCCAGGAGGACGCCGAGCGGTACGTCGTACCGGCTGATCTGGAGCGAGCGACGGGAACCTGACGGCCCGGTCTGGCGAGCCGTCCGGCACTGTGCGAGGCTGGCGGCAGCCCGGCGGACCAGACGCCGCCGCGTCACGACCGCCCACGCCGACCCATGGCGTCGTCTTCACCACCCGAACTGACACGGACCTCCCCTCCCGGACGTCCGTGACGATCCGCGTGTTGCCCAAACGCACCGACCGGACCCCAGGAGCGACACATGGACAGTGAGAACGCCCCGTTGATCATCGACACCGATCTCGGTGGCAACCCGGACGACGCGTTCGCGCTGGCGATCGCCGCGCTGACGGTTCCGGAGCTGGCGCTGGTGATCACCACCGACGAGCTGGCCGGTGAGCGGGCGCGGTTCGCGCGGCACCTGCTCGACCTGCTCGGCCGTCCCGAGGTTCCGGTCGTCAGCGGTGCCGACCTGGGCAACACCCGCAACTTCTGCGTCGAAGACCTGACGCCGGCCTCGGTGGCCCGGCAGCCGCGCGATGTCGCGGCGGCGGTCGAGGCCGTCCGCGCGTGCGACGGTCCGGTGCGCTGGCTGGGACTCGGGCCGGCCTCCAACCTCGCCGCGCTGCTGACCGTCCGGCCCGATCTCTCCGAGCACCTGGTGGTCACCCAGATGGGCGGCGCGCTGCGGCAGCCCGACCAGGCCGAGCACAACTTCCGGCTCGACCCGGCCGCCGCGATCCGCCTGCTCGGCGACCCGCGGCCGCCGGCGCTGGTGACGGCCGACGTGACGTCGCACCGGTCGATGGAGGTCACCCGGCGGTCGCTGATCTACCGCACCCTCTCCACGGCCGGCGCGCCCGAGTGGGCGCGGCTGCTCACGGCACACTTCGACCGCTGGGCGGACCGGGTCCACCCCGCTTCGCTGCAGCACGACGCGCTCGCGCTCGCGGCCGCGCTGGGCTGGCCGGGCATC
Source organism: Kribbellaceae bacterium (assembly GCA_036506875.1). Taxonomy (GTDB): domain Bacteria; phylum Actinomycetota; class Actinomycetes; order Propionibacteriales; family Kribbellaceae; genus DASRHY01. Next base: position 2,483 of record DASXRB010000188.1, read on the forward strand.
ACGTTCGGCCGGGAACGGGTCGCCGTGGACGGCCAGGCCCGGATGCGGCGGGACCCGCACGGGATCGAGCTGACGGTGTCGGTCCGCGCCGGGTACGGCGCCTTCATGGGCTGGCTGGAGACCGGGCTCAACGGACGCCACGCACCGGCCGGCAGCCACATCTGACGGTCGTCCCGTGCGGGCTCGGCTCTGTGGATAACTCGCGCGGGCGGAGCGCCGGTTGTGGCTGAATCGACGCATGGGATCCCCGCTGGCCACGGCACCGCTGATCATCGACACCGACCTGGGCGGCGACCCGGATGACGCGTTCGCGCTGGCCGTCGCCGCACTGACCGTTGCCGAGCTGGCGCTGGTGATCACGACCGATGAGGCAGCGGGCGAGCGCGCCCGCTTCGCCCGTTACCTCCTTGATCTCCTCGGGCGGCCGGAAGTCCCGGTCGTCAGCGGGGCCGACCTGGGCAACACGCGGTACTTCTGCGTCGAAGACCTGGCACCGGCGGCCGTGGGGACGCAACCGGCCGACGTCGCAGCCGCCGTGGCGACGGTGTGTAGCCGCCCGGGGCCGGTCCGCTGGCTCGGGATCGGGCCCGTCTCCAACCTGGCGGCGATGCTGACGAACCGGCCCGACCTCGCCGAGCGGTTCGTTGTGACACAGATGGGCGGAGCGTTGCGGTACCGCGACCCCGCGAAGGCCGAGCACAACTTCCGGCTCGATCCGGCCGCGGCAACCAGGTTGCTTCACGACGTACGACGGCCGACTCTCGTGATGTCCGACGTGACGTTCAACCCCGCGATGGAGATCACCCGGGACTCGCCCCTGTACCACAGGCTCGCGGCGCAGGACGCACCCGATTGGGCGCGGGTCGTCAAGGAGCACTTCGATCGCTGGGCCGACCGCTTCCACCCCGGATCGATGCAGCACGACGCCCTGGCTCTCGCGGCAGCGCTGCTCTGGCCAGGAATCCGCTTCGGGCGCGAACGCGTCACCCTCGACGACCAGGCGCGGATGCGCCGAGACGCCGATGGCGTCGAGGTCAAGGTGTCGCTCGAGGCCGACTACGGCGACTTCATGAACTGGCTCGACGCCCGTCTCGTGCGGCAACCGGCGTTCCGGGCCTGAGCGTGGTCAGGCGGCGTTGCGGCGCGGGATCAGGCGGCGGCGGGGTTCGGGGCGGTCGATCCAGTCGAGATCGTCGGGGATGAACGCGTCGTTGGGCCTGGGGTCGTACGGGACCACGGGATCGGCCGGCGGCACCGCGCGGATCTTCAGCGCCACGATCATCACGCCGAGGAACACCGCCACCGCCAGCCACGGCCAGTACGTCTCGGCGAACGGCCGGAAGGCCCGCACGAAGGCGTCCGTCGCCACGTTCGCGATCACGTCCCGGCCCCGGTGGCCGTCCCGGAACGCCCGCGCCACGCCCGCCGCGGTCGCGATCAGCGCGAACGCCACCAGGTACGACGCGGCGACCAGCGGCCACGACGTCACCGCCGGCCAGCCCGACCGCCAGCACGCGATGTAGAGCAGCAGCGCGAACCCGATCGCGATCATCACGCCGTTGAGCTCGGTCAGCCACGGCTGTCCCGCGGCGTGGGTGCCGGGGAGCAGCGCGTACGACGCCACCGGCAGCGCCGCCGCCACCGCGGCGGCCACCGACCGGCGCGAACCCAGTGCGCCGACGATCGCCGCCAGCCCGGTCGCGACCAGCAGCGCGAACAGCATCACCCGCTGCTCGTGGTACGACGGGGCGCCGGTGCGGTAGATCTGCACCTTCCGGGCCAGCATCCACAGACCGATGCCCAGGGCAACGGTCAGCGGAACCGCCAGCCGCAGCCTGCGGACGACCAGCCCGGCGACCACCCCGCCGACCGCGCCGCCGACGAGCACGACGTCGGCGCCGCTGCCGTCCAGCGGCAGCAGCCGGCGCTCCGACCACGGCGCCATCGCGTCCTGTGACCCGAAGAACCACGGCCCGAAGCCGGCCACGTACCACAGCGTCGCCGCGACCGGCACCGACCAGAGTGCTCGCCTCATCGAACCACCCGCTGCGGCTTTGTCAGCGCCGCTGTGCTCGCTCGACCTTGCCCTTCAAGGTCTCCGGTGAGTCGACGGTAGCTCCCAGACCCCGCAACCACGCGTCAAGACGCGCCCGATCCTGCAAACACATCACCGCGACCACGTCACAGGGCCCGGCCTCGGCCACCAGCGCCTGCATGGCCTCCAGCTCGCTCGGGTACGCCTTGACGTCCTCGACACCCACCGACGCGGCGGCCGCGCGGAAGACGTCCTCGATCTCGGCCGGGTCCCGGCCGCGCAGGTACTTGGTCTTGTGCCCGATGGCGATCCGGTCGGTCGCCCGCGCGGCCATCGCGCCCATCGCGCTGACCATGTCGTCGGCCCGGTCCCCCGGCGTGCCGATCGCCAGCATCAGCCGGCCGCCGGCCGGGCGGACGCCGTTCATGATCTCCAGCAGCGCCTCCAGCCCGGCCTCGTTGTGCGCGAGGTCGATGATGGCGGTCACGTCGCCGTAGGAGTACACGTTCATCCGGCCCGGGTTGTGCTCCGGCCCCGGCTCGAACGACGTCAGCCCCTCGACCACAGCGGGCTGCGGCAGCCCGAGCCCGAGCGCGGCCGACGTCGCCGCCAGGACGTTCTCCACGTTGTAGTGCGACAGCCCGGCCAGCGTCATCGGCACGTCCACCACCTTGACCAGCGTCACCGGGTCGGCCGACAGCCCGAGCACGGTGATCCAGCCGTCGATCACGGTGGTCGCGCGCCCTCCCTCAGCGAGCACGGTCCGGATCGACGGCGAGTCCGGGTCGCGGGAGAACACCCAGCACTTCGCCGGCGAGCCCAGCCTCATCGCGAACGTGCGCGGGTCGTCCCCGTTCACCACGCACCAGCCGCGCGACCGGGTGATCTTGGTGATGACCGCCTTCACCTCGGCCAGCTGGTCGATCGTCTCGATCCCGCCCAGCCCGAGGTGGTCCGCGGTGATGTTCGTCACCACCGACACGTCGTTGTACGCGACGCCGACGCCGCGGCGCAGGATGCCGCCGCGCGCGGTCTCGGTGACCGCGAGCTGCAGCCCGCGCCGCCTCAGGATCTTCGCCGCGCCGCCCGGTCCGGAGTAGTCGCCCTCCTCGACCATGCGGCCGTCGACGTAGATCCCGTCGGTGCTCGTCCAGCCGACGTGCAGACCGGCGGCCAGGCCGATGTGCGCGATCATCCTCGAGGTCGTCGTCTTGCCGTTGGTGCCGGTGATCGCGACGACGGGGATCCGCGGCCGCAGGGTCGGCGGCCCGGCCCCTTCGGGCGTCTCGCGCACGCGCTGCGCCGCCGCGGTCAGCAGCGCCGGTACGTCGTCGGCGCCGACGGCGTCGACCAGTTCCGCGACCGCCTCACCGAGCGCCCGCGCCCGCTTCTCGTGCGCCCAGGGGAACGACACGATCAGGTGCCCTACGTCGGACCCGGGCCGGACCCGCACACCCAGCCGGACGATCCCGGACTCGCGGCCCAGGCGTCGTACCAGCCGGGTGAGAACCCGGTAGGCGAACCGCTGCCGCAGCCCCGTGCCGGCCCGGCCCGGCCGGGTCGCGCCCAGGCCGAGCGCGGCCGCGTAGGCCTTGGCCGCCGGCGCCGGGGCGTCGGTCAGCGCGGACACGTCCAGCGTGAGCCGGACCGCCGCGCGGGCGAAGTAGAGGTTGGCTCCGTCGAGCATGCGCAGCTCGACCAGCGACGTCGCCACCCGCGCTCAGGCACCCATCGCGTGGTAGCCGCCGTCGACGTGCACGATCTCACCGGTGGTGCTCGGGAAGAAGTCGCTGAGCAGCCCGACCACGGTGCGGCCGGTCGGCTCCATGTTCGTCGGGTCCCAGCCCAGCGGCGCGCGCTCCAGCCACGGCTCCTCGAACTTCTCGAAGCCCGGGATCGCCTTCGCGGCGATGGTCTTCAGCGGCCCGGCCGAGACCAGGTTGCAGCGGATCCCCTTCGGTCCGAGGTCGCGCGCCAGGTAGCGGCTGGTGGACTCCAGCGCCGCTTTCGCGACCCCCATCCAGTCGTATCCCGGCCAGGCCACGGTGGCGTCGAAGGTCAGCCCGACGATGCTGCCGCCCGGCCCCATCAACGGGAGGCAGGCGGTGGCGAGGGCCTTCAGCGAGTACGCCGAGATGTGCACGGCGTTCGACACGTCGTCCCACGGGCCGTCGAGGAACTTTCCGCCGAGGATCGTCTCCGGGTTGCCGAAGGCAATCGAGTGCACGACGCCGTCGAGCCCGTCGACGTGCTCGCGGACCTGGTCGGCCAGGCCGGCCAGGTGGTCGGCGTTCGTGACGTCGAGCTCGAGCACGGGCGGCTCGACCGGCAGCCGTTTCGCGATCCGCCTGGTGATGCTCAGCGCCCGGCCGAAGTTCGAGATCAGCACGGTCGCGCCCTGCTCCTGAGCCACCTTCGCGGTCGCGAACCCGATCGACGAGTCGATCGTCACGCCTGCGACCAGGATGCGCTTGCCGTCGAGAATGCCCACGTTCGCTCGCTTTCTTTGTCCGTACGACGGCCGGTGGGGGCCCGCTCGCGTCGTACGCGATGTTCGGACGGAAGTGTCAGTGCCCCATTCCGAGGCCGCCGTCGACGGGGATCACCGCACCGGTGACGTAGCCGGCCTCGTCGGACGAGATCCAGCGGACCACCTGCGCGATCTCCTCGACCGACGCGTAGCGGCCGAGCGGGATCTGGCCGAGGTACTGCTTGCGGGTCTCCTCGGGGAGCTCCGCGGTCATGTCGGTCTCCACGAACCCGGGGGCGACCACGTTGGCGGTGATGCCGCGGCTGCCGAGCTCGCGGGCCAGCGACCGGGCCATGCCGACCAGGCCGGCCTTGCTGGCCGCGTAGTTCACCTGGCCCGGTGAGCCGAGCAGCCCGACCACGGACGAGATGAACACGATCCGGCCCCTGCGCAGCCGCAGCATGCCCTTCGCGGCGCGCTTGGCGACCCGGAACGACCCGGTGAGGTTGGTCTCGATGACGCTGGACCAGTCGTCCTCGGTCATCCGCAGCAGCAGCGTGTCCCGGGTGATGCCGGCGTTGGCCACCAGCACCTCGACCGGGCCCTGCGCCGCCTCGATCTCCGCGAACGCCGCGTCCACCTGCTCCGGATCGGTCACGTCGCACCTGACCCCGAGGAACCCCTCCGGCGCCTCCCCGCTCCGGTACGTCACCGCGACGTCGTCCCCCGCCGCGGCGAAGCTCGCGGCGATCGCCGCACCGATCCCCCGGTTCCCCCCGGTCACCAGCACCGACCTACCCACGCTCTCCTCCGTTCATCGGGCCCTTGTGACCCGGCGTGTCGTCGTTCGTCGGGCCGTTGTGGCACGACCGGGCCGACGCCCCGAACGCTATCGCCGTACCAACCGGTACGACGAACGGGATCCGCCGATTGGCGCGCACCTCACACCGGGTACGACGATTCGCCGGGCGCCGTGGCCGCCGGTCCCATGGTCACAAGGGACCGACGGACGACGACACGCCGGGTCGGAAGGGCCCGATGAATGGAATGCGGGTCAGGCGTCTTCGAGGCGGAAGCCGACCTTCATGCCTACCTGGATGTGGTCGATCTCGTTGTCCTGGATGTGGCCGCGGATCTCGGTGACCTCGAACCAGTCGAGGTGCCGCAGGGTCTCGCCGGCGCGGCGCAGGCCGTTGCGGATGGCGGCGTCGACGCCCTCGGTCGACGTCCCGACGATCTCGGTCACGCGGTAGGTGCGGTCGGTCATGTGCGGGCCCTTTCGGTCGAGAGGTACCGGCAGCGCCGCGAGCGGCGGAGGCGTACCGTGGTTCAGAAGGAGGATAGATGTCGCAGCGTGGGTTCTGGCCGAACCGGCTCCACCGCAAGGACGCGGACGAGCCCGTGATCACGGTCACCGACGCACAGCCCGGTCACTCCGTCGACCTCGAGAGCCGGATCGCCCGTTACGCGTGGATGATGTCGATCCGGATCGTGTGCTTCGTGCTGGCCGTGCTCACGCCGTCGCCGTGGCGCTGGATGTTCGTCGTCGGCGCCGTGTTCCTGCCGTACATCGCGGTCGTGATGGCGAAC
>DASXRB010000189.1:0-6453 GCA_036506875.1 Kribbellaceae bacterium
GTGCACCTTGAGCTCCGGGTCGCGCGCCATCACGTGCAGCAGCCCCTTGTGCATGTCGGGAACGTCCCCGCCGAGCACGTTGGCCATCACGGTGTACGACGCCCGGGCCGCGGGTGATCCGAGCGGCAGGTCGAGCACGGCGCGCAGGTGGTTCTCGAACTGGGAGGTGACGGCGCCGTCGATGGTCCAGTGCCCGGTGTTGTGCGGCCGCATCGCCAGCTCGTTCACCAGCATCCGGCCGTCGCGCGCCTCGAACATCTCGACCGCGAGCACACCGGTCACGCCGAGCTCACCGGCGATCCTCAGCGCCACCTGCTGGGCGCGGGCCGCGCGTGAGCCGTCCAGACCAGGCGCGGGCGCGGTGACCTCGACGCAGATCCCGTCGGCCTGCACGGACTCGACCACCGGGTAGGCCACGGCCTGGCCGTGCGGCGAGCGGGCGACCAGCGCCGACAGCTCACGGACGAAGTCGACCTTCTCCTCGGCCAGGATGGCCGCACCGGTGGCGAAGGCCTGGTCGATCGCCACGTCGTCGGGACCCTTGGCGAACCAGACGCCCTTGCCGTCGTACCCGCCGCGGGTCGTCTTCAGCACCACCGGGAAGCCGCCCGCGGAGCCGGCGAACGCGACCACCTCGGCCGGGGTCGCGACCAGTGCGTGCGCCGGCGACGGCGCGCCGATCTCGTCGAGGCGCCGCCGCATGACCGCCTTGTCCTGCGCGTGCACGAGAGCTTCGGGACCAGGCCGTACGACGACCCCGCGGGACTCGAGCTCGTGCAGCAGCCCGGTCGGTACGTGCTCGTGGTCGAACGTCACGACGTCGCACTCCGCGGCGAAGCGTCGTACCGCATCGTGGTCGCGGTAGTCGCCGACCGGGGCGTCGGCCACCGCCTGGGCGGCGGAGATCAGCGGGTCCTCGGCGAGGACGCGGAGCTGGACGCCGAGGGCGATCGCGGCCTGCTGGGTCATCCGGGCCAGCTGGCCGCCCCCGACCATGCCCACCACCGGGGTACCGGCCGGCAGTCCCTCACGCGCGAACTTCACGGAAGGTGAGCCTATCTGCCGGGCATCGCGCCGCCGCCCGGGTGGTGGCGGACCCCTAAGCCTGTACTCTGGACCTTTGCTCCTCGCCCGTCGTGTCCGCGCACAGGAAGTCGCCTCTTACGTGAAGGTCGTCGCAGACCTGTACCGCCAGGTCCAGCACCGCGTGCACGAGATCGCCAAGTTCGGCCTGGTCGGTGTGCTCGGCCTGGTCGTGGACCTGCCGATCTACAACTGGCTGGTGTTCGGCACCCCGTTCGTGGCCGGCGACGGCGGCGCGGGCATGCTGCACCACAAGCCGATCACGGCCAAGATCATCTCGGTCACGGCCGCCACGATCGCGACGTACCTGGGCAACCGGCACTGGACCTGGAAGCACCGCGAGCGCAGCGGCCTGCACCGCGAGTACGTGCTGTTCTTCGTGCTCAACGGCATCGGCCTGCTGATCGCGGCGGCCTGCCTGGCGTTCTCGCGGTACGTGCTCGGCCTGCACACGCAGCTGTCCGACAACATCGCGGCGAACTTCATCGGGCTCGGCCTCGGCACCCTGTTCCGGTTCTGGTCGTACCGCAAGTGGGTGTTCCGCGAGGAGGTCGCGCTCGACGAGGCGGAGCACACGGCGGTGGAGACCGCCGAGACGATCGCCCGCGAGGCCGCGGACGCCGAGACCACCGGCGACCTGCCGGTCGTGCGCTGATCAGCCCTGACCACGGCCTGACCCCGGCGGTTCGCAGACCGCCAGCGACTGTTCACGCAGCGTCTAGCCTTCCTGCGCCTGACTGGGCAAGCATTGACGGGTTCATCCACCCAGCCGGGAAGGACCTGACATGCGCTCACGTCTCCCGCGGCTGCTGCCGATCGGAATAGCCGCCGTCCTGCTCACCGTCTGCACGGCCTCGAACGCGGCCGCGGACGGCACCCGCTGCACCTCCGACGCGAACTGCGCCGGCAAGGTGACCTTCACGTCGTACGGCGAAGTCTTCAAGATCTACGACCAGTCCGCCGACGGGCACTCGGCGGTCGGGGTCTACTGGCTCCCCGACGGTTCCTCGCACGTGATGTGGAACCCGAACGGCAACGGCTCGGTCGTCACCGTCAACCTCGAGCTGGCCGAGGGCAGCTGGGTCACGTACCGGGCCTGCCTCGGCGAGTACGGCACCAAGACCCTCGTGTCCGGCAGCTGCGGCCCGACCATCACCGACTACGCCTGAGGAGACCTGACATGCCTTCCGTGAACCGCAGGTTGTTCATCGTCTCCGGGCTCGCCGCCGGTGGTGCGGTCGTCACCTCGCAGATCGCCGGCCGCGTCGCCGGCGCCTCGGTCGCCGTGGCCCGCGACCCGTTCCAGCTCGGTGTCGCCTCCGGCGACCCGCGCCCGGACGGGATGGTGCTGTGGACCCGGCTGGCGACCGCCCCGCTCGACATCGGCGGCGGCATGGGCAGCACCAACGTCAGCGTCGCCTGGGAGGTCGCGACCGACAGCGCCTTCTCCAACATCGTTGCCTCCGGCACCGAGACCGCCGTTCCGTCCGAGGGCCACAGCGTCCACGCCGAGCCGCACGGGCTGGCGTCCGGCGCGTGGTTCTACTACCGGTTCAAGGCGAACGGGTTCGTCTCGCCGGTCGGCCGGACCCGGACCGCGCCCGCGGTGGGCTCGACGCCGTCGTCGGTGAAGTTCGTGTTCGCGTCCTGCCAGCACTTCGAGGAGGGCTGGTACCACGCGCACCGCTACATGGCCGCGGACGACCCGGACCTGGTGCTGTTCCTCGGCGACTACATGTACGAGAAGCAGTCCGGCTCCTCGACCCGGGTGCGCTGGTACGTCGACTTCGACGAGGTCGACTACCTCGACGAGTACCGGCTGCGGTACTCCCAGCACCACACCGACCCGGACCTGGTCGCGGTGCGGGCGAAGGCGCCGATGGTGGCGGTGTTCGACGACCACGAGCTGGCCAACAACTGGTGGGGTGCCGGCGCCGACTGGCCGGCCTCGCGCAAGCAGGCCGCGTTCCAGGCCTTCTGGGAGAACATGCCGGTGCCGAAGGCGATGAAGCCGGTCAGCTCCGCGATCCCGCTCTACCGCCGGATCAGCTGGGGCACGCTGGCGACCTTCCACATGATGGACACCCGGCAGTACCGCTGGAAGCAGGCGCCTGCCGGCGACTGCACCGAGATCACCCGCACCGACCGCACGCTGACCGGCTCCACCCAGGAGCAGTGGCTGCTCGACGGCCTCGGCGCGTCGACCGCCCGCTGGAACCTGCTCGGGCAGCAGGTGTTCTACGCCCAGCGCGACACCGACGGGTCCAGCTCGACGTGTGACGTCAGCACCGACGCGTGGGACGGCTACCGGGCCGGCCGGAACCGGATCACCCAGGGCTGGGTCGATCGGGGCGTGCGCAACCCGGTGGTACTCACCGGTGACGTGCACCGGCACTGGGCGAACAACCTGCGGCTGAACTACTTCGACCAGTCCTCGCCGTACGTCGGCGCCGAGCTGGTCACGTCGTCGATCACGTCCGGCGGCGACGGCGCGGACTCGACCCCGCCGGGGATGTCGAACAACCCGCACCTGAACTACATCGGCAACCACCGCGGGTACGTCCGGGTGACCGCGAACGCCACCCAGCTGACCGCGGACTTCCAGAAGGTCTCGTCGGTGACGACCCGTGACGCCGCCGGTGTCACGCTGTCGACGGTCCGCCGGTACGCCGTCCAGGACGGCATCCCGGGGCTGCACCAGATCTGACCGGCACGCGGTTCATCCGTCTGCCGTCAGCGGTCGTCGTCGGAGCTGAACAGGGTCGACGGGTCGTGCGGCTGCTGTGGCTGCTGGTCGTGCTGGCGCCGCTGGAACGCACCGGCCTGGCCGTCGAGGATGCCGTCGCCGCGGCCGCCGTCCGGACCGCCGAACAGGAGGTCCGCCATCAGCAGGTGCAGCCGCTCGACGTGCGGCACGTCGTGCAGCACCACCTGGCCGCGCTCACCCGCGGACTCGATGATCAGCGTGCCGCAGCCCAGGATCCGGTCGGTCAGGCCGTGCTCGTACGACACGTCGTTGATCCGCATCAGCGGAATGTCCCGGCCGACCCGGTTGAAGATGCCGCGCCGGGTGATCAGCCGCCGGTTGGTCAGCGTGTACGTCGCCGTGTACCAGACCAGGAACGGCTTCACGCACCAGATCGCGACCAGCGCCAGCGCGGCCGCGGCGATCACCAGCCGGCCGACGCCCTGCCAGCCGCCGTCCGGCACCACCGCGGCCAGGAACGACGCCGCGCCGACCACGACCAGCAGGATCAGCACCGGGACGACCAGCGCCTTCCAGTGCGTACGCGTGCTCGCGACGACCCGCTCGTCCTCGCCCAGCAGCTTCGCCGAGATGCCCATGCGCACAGTCTCACAGATCCCGGGCGCACCGGTGTGCCCGTGCGTCTCGCGGCGTCAGGCGGGGCGGAGGTGGACGATGTCGCCGGCGGCGAGCGCGGTGCGGCCGCCGGGTCCGTCGATCACCAGCCGGCCGTCGGTGTCCACGTCGGCGGCGGTGCCGCTCAGCGTCGTACCGTCGGGGAGCTCGGCGCGGACCTCGCGGCCGAGCGTCGCGCTCAACTCCCTGTACGACGGGAGCACGGCGGCCGGATCGCCGCCGGCCGCCACCCAGGCGCGGTACCGCGTTTCGAACGCGCGCAGCACGGCGGCCAGCACGGTCACCCGGTCGGTGGTCGCGGCGTCCTCCAGAGCCAGCGAGGTGGCCGCCTCGTGCGGGCGCTCGCTGTGCCGCAGCGACACGTTGAGCCCGATCCCGGCGACCGCGGCCGCGGTGCCGTCGGCCGCCTCGACCCGCTCGAGCAGGATGCCGGCCAGCTTGCGGTCCGCGACCAGTACGTCGTTGGGCCACTTCACCCGCGCGTCGATCTCACCGACCGCGCGTACCGCGTCCGCCACCGCCAGCGGTGTGAGCAGCCCGAGCCACGGCCAGCGGGCTGACGGCACCGTTGCCGGGCGCAACAAGATCGAGAACAGCAGTGCCGACCGCGGCGGCGCCGACCAGGTCCGCCCGAGCCGCCCGCGTCCCGCCGTCTGGTACTCGGCACACACCACGAGCCCCTCGGCCGCTCCCTCGCGCGCCCGCTCGGCCACCACGGCGTTGGTCGACTCGGTCTCGTCCAGCACCTCGATCCCGGTCCACAGCGACCCGGGCTTGCACAGCCGCCCGCTCAGAAACCGCTGATCCAGCCCCGGGCGCTCCAGATCCGAATACACCCCGCGAGGCTACCTCGCCGCTACTTCGTCATGACCCGACGGTTTCGTGATCAGTGACGCGGCCCGCGCCTCGACAGCCTGCTGCAATCGGCCATCGAACTCCACAGCCGGCCATCGGTGACGAAAGCGTGAGCCGATCACGAACGGCCGGAGGCGCTACGGTGCGATTGCCTGTTGAGACGGAGGCCGCTCGGGATGAAGCCGCTGCTGTTGCTCGACGTGGACGGGCCGCTCAATCCGTTCCTGATGGACCGCGCTACCGCGGCGGCCAAGGGATACCGGCTGTACTACATCGAGGTTGGCGGCACGGTGTATCCGGTGCTGCTCAACCCGCAGCACGGCACGGCGCTCAGAGAGCTGGCCGATCTCGTCGAGCTGGTCTGGGCGACGACCTGGCAGGACGATGCCAACGCGCTGCTGTCGCCGCTGCTCGGCCTGCCGACCGACCTTCGGGTCATCCCCCTCCACGCCGACCATCCCCGTGATCCGTGGTACCGCGGCTGCTGGAAGACCGCTGCGGTCCTGGACTGGGTCGGCCGGCAGCCGTTCGCCTGGCTGGACGACGAGGTCAACCGCTTCGACCGCGACTGGCTCGCCACCCGGACCCCCGCCGACGTCCTCCTCTGCAACATCAGCCCGGGCGTCGGCCTGACGGATGAGGACTTCGCCGCGGTGCGGAGTTGGGCTGAGTCGATCTGACCGCGAATGGTCCCCTACCGCAGTGCGGCAGCTCAGCCCGTGTTCTGGAGGCCCGCGGCGACGCCGGAGACGGTGAGGAGGAGCAGGCGGCGGGTGCGTTCGACCCGGGCCTCGTCGAGAGCCTCGTCGGTGCGCAGGGTGCCGAGGGCCCGGAGCTGGAGGTAGCTGAGCGCGTCGACGTACGGGTTGCGCAGCTCGACCGCCCGCCCCAGCACGCGGCGGCCTTCGAGCAGCCGCGACTGGCCGAGCACGCGGAGCACCCACGCCTTCGTCAGCGCGTGCTGCTCCAGCACCAGCTCGGCCAGGTCCGGGCGGTCGCCGAGCTCGAGATAGCGCCCGAGGATGCGCCGGTCGGTCTTGGCGAGCGACATCTCCGCGTTCTCCAGCATCACCTGGAACAGCGGCCACTCCCGGTTCGCGTCCTGCAGCACCGCGAGGTCGCCGACCGCCTCC
>DASXRB010000190.1:0-5644 GCA_036506875.1 Kribbellaceae bacterium
GCGCGACCGCTGCGGTCGAGGTGAAGCGGGTACTGGCCTGGTCGACGGTCTCCCAGCTCGCGATCATGTTCGGCGGCCTGGCGCTGGGCACCGACGGCCGGGAGGCGGGGCTGTTCCACCTCGCGACGCACGCCGCGTTCAAGGCGCTGCTGTTCCTGTGCGCGGGCGTGCTGCTGCACCAGGTCGGCAGCGCGACGTTCGGGGCGCTGCGGCGTCGGGCCCGCAAGGGCGTGCTGCGGCGGCTGATGCCGGTCACGTTCGGGACGATGACGGTCGGGCTGGCGGCGCTCGCGGGCGTGCCGGGGCTGTCCGGGTTCTTCTCCAAGGATGCCGTGGTGGACGCCGCGTGGCAGGCGGCCCGGGACGGGGCGTGGCCGGCCTGGGTGGTGCTCGTCTCGGTCCTGCTGACCGCGCTGCTGACCGCGTTCTACTGCACCCGGATGTGGTTGTGGGTGTTCTTCGGCTCACCGGCCGCGCTCGGTGGGCTCGGCGCCTTCGACGAGGACGAGGTCGAGTACGACGACGACCTGGCGCCGGGTCAGCTGCGTGACGGGTCGCCGTGGATGCTGGGGCCGCTGGTGCTGCTGGCGATCGCGGCGGCGGTGGCCGGCCTGCCGCGGGCGGCCGAGCTGGACCCGGCGGTCGCCGGGGTGTCGTTCGCGGTGCTGGTGCTCGGGGCGGTGCCGGCGTACTCGCTGTGGAGGCGCGGTGCCGACCCGCGGCCGTTCGTGGTCGAGCGTGAGTTCGGGGTGGACGCGCTGTACCAGGCGGCGGTGGTGCGGCCGGTGCGGGCCGCCGCACGGCTGGTGGTTGCCGGTGACAACGACGTGGTGGACGGATATGTCCGTGGTGCCGGGCGGGCCGCGATGCTGGCCTCGGCCGGGCTCCGGCGGCTGCAGAGCGGGAACGCGCAAAGCTACCTGACCGCGGCCGTGATCGGGGTCGTGGCGCTGGCCGTGATCGCGGGAGCCGTGTCGTGAGCGGGCTGCTGATCGCGCTGCTGGCCGTGCCGTTCGGCGGTGCCGTGCTGCTGTGGGTGCTGCCGACGCGGCTCGCGGACCGGCTGGCCGCCTTGGTGGGGTCCGTCGTGTCCGGCCTCGTGCTGGTCGGCTCGGCCGTGATGTGGTGGCGCTTCACGCATCCGGGCCCGGCCGGCCGGCCTGTTGTCGGCAGTGCGCAGATCCCGCCCGGCGTTCAGCCGGTTCTGCCCGGCAAGGTGAACGCGTACGCCGAGACCGACGTGTCGTGGCTGTCGTCGCTGGACGTGCGGTTCCACGTCGGGGTGGACGCCATCTCGCTGCCGCTGATCCTGCTGACCGCGCTGCTGGTGTTCCTGTGCTGCGCGTACTCGCTGCGGATCACCCCGCGCGCCGGCCGGATGGCGTCGCTGGTCGCGCTGCTGCTGGTCATCGAGACCGGCGTGATCGGGACGTTCAGCGCGCTCGACCTGGTGCTGTTCTTCGTGTTCTTCGAGGTCGTGCTGATCCCGATGTGGCTCGTCATCGATGTGTGGGGCGACCACCACGACCCGGCCGGACGGCGGCTGGCGGCGAACCGGTTCGTGCTGATGACCGTGCTCGGCTCGGCGGTGATGCTGGTCGGGTTCCTGCTCGTGCACCACCTGGCCGGCACCTTCGACATCGAGGCCCTCGGCAACGATCCCGTGCTCGGCGGCCACGGCCTGCCGCTGGCGGCCGCGGCCTGCATCGCCGGCGGCCTGGCGGTGAAGATGCCGATCTGGCCGCTGCACATCTGGCTGCCCGACGCGCACGCGAAGGCCCCGACGGTCGGTTCGGTACTGCTGGCCGGCGTACTGCTGAAGCTCGGGTCGTACGGCCTGATCCGGGTCCTGCTGCCGGTCCTGCCGGAGGCGTCGCTCACCATCGCGCCGTACCTCGCGGGCTTCTCCACGATCGCGATCGTCGCCGGCTCGCTCGCGTGTCTGGCGCAGACCGACGTGAAGCGGCTGATCGCCTACTCCAGCGTCGGGCACATGGGCTTCATCGGCCTCGGCATCGCGACGATGTCGCCGGAGGGCCTGAGCGGTGCGATGTTCGGCAACATCGCGCACGGTGTGATCACCGGCTTGCTGTTCTTCCTCGCGGGCGCGATCAAGGACCGGCACGACACCAGCGACCTGCGCGCGATCGGCCGCGCCCTGTACGCCCGGCTGCCGCGGATCGCCGCGCTGCTCACCTTCGCCAGCCTGGCCAGCCTCGGGCTGCCCGGCCTGGCCGGGTTCTGGGGCGAGATGCTCGCGCTGCTCGGCGCCTACCACCCGCACGAAGCGTTGCCCAGGGCAACCTTCATCGTGATGATGGCGGTCGCCGGCGCCGGCACGGTCATCACGGCCGCGTACTTCCTGCGGCTGGTCCGCAACCTGTGCCAGGGCGACCCGGCGAAGTACCCGTCGACCACGTTCGCGGTCGACCTGAGCCGGATCGAGCTCGTCACCTGGGCGCCGCTCGTCGTACTCACCGTGCTGCTCGGCCTGTGGCCGGCGCTGCTCCTCGACTACTGGACGTTCCTGTGACCATCACCTCGACCGACTGGCAGGCCAGCGCCGTACCGCTGCTGCTCGCGCTCGCGGCGGTCGCCGTGCTGCTCGTCGACGGCGCGCGCGGCGGCTCCGCCCGGACTCGGCACCTGGTCGCCGGCGGGCTGACGGCCGCGGCCGTCGTCGCCGGGCTGGACATCACCGCTGCGCAGCGGCACGACCTGCTGCCCGCGTTCTGCAAGACCGCGGTCGAGGGACCGGCCGAGTGCAGCCTGACCGTCGAGCCGCTGACGATCGGCCTATGGGCGATCCTGCTGTCCGCTGGGCTCGGCGTCGTCCTGCTGTCCGCGCACGGACTGCTGGACGCGCGGATCGCGCCGGCGGAGTTCCACTTCCTGCTGCTGTCGGCGCTGTGCGGGGCCACCGTGCTGGCGGCCGCGCGGGACCTGGTGACGATGGTGATCGCGCTGGAGCTGGTGTCGCTGCCGTCGTTCGCGATGGTGGCGCTGCGGCGCGACCGGCGCGGGTCCGAGGCGGCGCTGAAGGCGTTCCTGGTCTCGGTGCTGTCGACCGCGGTGATGCTGTTCGGGATCTCGTACCTGTACGGCGTGACGCAGTCGCTGCACCTCACCACGGTCGCGACCCGGATCCCGCTGAGCGGTGACGAGCGGCGGGTCGCGTACGCGGCCGGGCTGTTCGTGCTGGTCGGGTTCGCCTTCAAGATCGCCGCCGTCCCCTTCCACGCCTGGCTGCCCGACACGTACGACGGGGCGCCGGTGGAGGTGACCGCGTTCCTCGCGGTGGTGTCGAAGTCGGCCGGTGTCGCGGGTCTCGTCGTCCTGCTGACCCGCGGGCTGCCCGGGCTGGACCTGCGGCTCGTCGTCGGGCTGCTCGCGGCGGTCACGATGACGGTCGGGAACGTCGCCGCGCTGCGGCAGACCGGTGCGGTGCGGCTGCTGGCGTGGTCCTCGATCGGTCAGGTCGGGTTCCTGCTCGCGCCGCTGGCCGCGGATGACGTGCGGGTCGTGGTCGCCTACCTGGCGGCGTACGTCGTGGTGACGCTCGGCGCGTTCGGCGTGGTGGCGCTGGTGCAGCGGCACCGGCCGGGCGGCCTGGTGACCGACTACCGCGGGATGGTGCGGACCGAGCCCGGCGCGGGTGCGTCGCTGGTGCTGTTCCTGCTGGTGCTCGCCGGATTGCCGCCGGGGCTGGTCGGGCTGTTCACGAAGTTCGCCGCGCTGCAGTCGGTGGTGGATGCCGGCCTCGGCTGGCTCGCGGCGGCGATGGTGGTCAACGTCGCGATCGGCCTGGCGGTCTACCTGCGCTGGGTGGCGGAGCTGTTCCGGCTGCCGGTGGACGAGCCGTTCAGCGTGGACATCGAGACGCCGGCCGTCGCCGTGATCGGCACCTGCGCCGGGGCGGCCGTCGTACTGTCGGTGCTGCCCGCCGCCCTGTTCGCCCTCGTGTGATGAGATTCCAGGATCCGCCCGATCCCGGAGGAACCACACGATGACCGATGTCCTGACGACCGCGCGCCTGCGGTTCGAGCCGGTGCCGCTGGAGGCGGCCAAGGAGCTGGCGGCGGGGGAGTCCGGCGGCTGGACCTGGATCGACGGGGCGCCGTACGAGGGCACGCAGACCGCCGCCGCCATGGTCGGCGTGGCCGCCGCGTCGGGGCAGTGGCAGGCCGAGTGGGGTGTCTTCGTGCTGGTCCGCTCCGAGGACGGGATCGCGGTCGGCGGCATGGGGTTCCACGGGCCGCCGGGTGCCGGATCGGTGGAGATCGGGTTCGATCTGTCGGAGTCCGCGCGCGGTCAGGGGTACGCGACCGAGGGGCTGGTGGCGCTGGCGGCCTGGGCGCTGCAGCAGCCGGACGTCGACGTGGTGATCGCGCGGACCGAGGAGGACAACGTCGCCTCGCAACAGGTGATGGCGCGCGCGGGGTTCACGAAGGTGCCGAGTGCCGACGAGCTGTGGCGGTACGAGCTGAAGCGCTGACAGGGTAGGCGTATGACGGCCTACCTCGGTGGTTACACGAGTTCCGACGGCGGCGGCGACGGGATCGCGCTCGCCGACCTGAGTGCTGGAGTCGCGCGGACGGTCTGCGAGGTGCCGGACCCGTCGTTCCTGGCGCTGTCGGACGACGGGCGGTTCCTCTATGCGTGCCACGAGCTCGAGGCCGGTGAGGTCGGGGCGTACGCGGTCGCGGACGACGGCGGGCTGACGCCGCTCGGGCGCCGTTCGACCGGTGGGGCCCATCCGTGTCATCTCGCCGTGCATCCGCGGGGCGAGTTCTTGCTCAGCGCGAACTACACGTCCGGGTCGGTCGCCGTACACCCGATCGGTCCGGACGGGGCGCTCGGCGAGGCGGTGCAGGTCGTCCAGCACAGCGGGTCCGGGCCGGACGCCGACCGGCAGGACGGGCCGCACGCGCACATGGTGGCGTGCGACCCGGTCGAGGAGTTCGTGTTCGCGGTCGACCTGGGCACCGACTCGGTCTACGTCTACGCGTTCGACGCGGCGACCGGTCGGCTGACCGAGCGCGGCCGGCTGGTGCTGCCGCCGGGCGCCGGGCCGCGGCACATCGCCTTCCAGCCCGACTGGCTGACGGCGTACGTGATCACGGAGCTGTCCTCCACCCTCGTCGTCTGCGACTGGAACCCGGAGACCGCCGAGCTCACCGCCCTGCAGACGGTCTCGACGCGGCCGGACGGCGCCACCGGGCCGAACCAGCCGGCCGAGGTGCTCGTCTCCGGCGACGGGCGGACCGTCTACGGCTCGAACCGCGGCGACGACACGATCGCGGTGTTCACCACGTACGACGAGGGCCGCCGCGTCGAGCTGGTCCAGACCGTCCCGGCCGGCGGCTCCTGGCCCCGGCACCTGGCCCTGTCCGACGACGGCTCGATGCTGTACGCCGCCAACGAGCGCTCCGACGCGGTGACGTCCTTCGCGGTCGCCCCCGACGGCCGCCTCACCCCAGCCGGCGCCCCGCTGTCCTGGCCCCAGCCCGTGTGCGTCCTGCCGGTGTGAGCGGTCCCTCCGTGCGGTCAGAATCCCTCGCCGCCGTCCCGGCCGGGCAACCCGCCAGTGGGGGAGCCGCGACTCGGCCGAGTTCTGACCGCACGGCGGTACGCCGCAGCAGGG
>DASXRB010000191.1:0-3575 GCA_036506875.1 Kribbellaceae bacterium
CACCGGGCTGCTCACCGACTCCGAGTACGCCGAGCAGGGACTCACCCGGCAGCAGGCGCAGGCCGAGGCGTGGGCACAGGTCGGCCGGCTCGGCTGGGGGTCACTGACGACGCTGCAGGCCCGCAAGGCGCTGGCCGCCGCGGGTGGTTACGCGGGGACGGATGCCGACGCGGCCAGCGACGTGGACATCTACGTGACGACGCCGGTGACGGCCGGAGCGAAGGCGGTCGACGTGTGGACCTGGCGGCAGAAGTACGAAGGCAAGACCGTCGGGCTGCTGAACGCCGACCTGACCCCGAACCCGCTGTGGGCGGCGCTGCTGGTCCAGCGCGGTCACGGCGTACGGCTGTTCACCCACATGACCCCGTCCGCGATGCCTGCCGACCCGCAGGCCGCGGACCGCGAGTGCGCGCTGGCCGCCGAGGTATTCAGCGCGGTCTTCGTCGCCGCCGGCACGGGCTGAGGCCGGCACGGAACACCCTGAGGAGGACACCATGGACGACTACAGCATCGGACCGGCACGCAGGGCGCTCGACGTCACTGTCGCGGCCGTTCTGCTGACCTTCAGCGTGCCGTTGCTGGCGGCCGTCGCCGCGCTGATCGTGCTCACCGACGGGCGCCCGGTGTTCTTCACCCAGACGCGGGTCGGCGAAGGCGGCCGGCCGTTCAGGATGTACAAGCTGCGCACCATGCGATCGAGCGGCGACGGCCCGTCGGTGACCGCCTCGACCGACGCCCGGGTGACACCGCTGGGCGCGAAGCTGCGCAAGTACGCGATCGACGAGCTGCCCCAGCTGTGGCACGTGCTGACCGGCCAGATGACGCTGGTCGGGCCACGGCCGGAGAGCCAGGCGCTGGCCATGCGCTACCCGGCGCCGTGCCGCGCCGTGCTGCAGGCCCGGCCCGGGCTGACCGGACCGGCGCAGCTGTACTACCGCGAGCGTTCCGCCGAGCCGCCGGACGGCTGGACGGACGTGGAGGCCTGGTATCTGCGAGTGCTGGTCCCGCTGCGTGTCCAGGCGGACCTGGAGTACCTGCACAAGCCCACACTGCGCCGCACCGCGCACTACCTGTTCCTGACCGCCCGCTACATCCTCGGCCTCACCGACACCGAACGCGCCGTAACCCAGCCGGCCTAGGGATCGCACGCGGCGATCTGCCCCGCCGGAGCCACAGGTGGTCAAGACAGCAGGCACCGGCCCCACGCACGCGAGAGCGTCAGACAGCGTCCGGGATCGCCTCGTAGTCGTCGGCCGGGATGGCGACGATCGGGTCACAGCGGGCGTTGAGGCAGTCGCCGGTCTTCAGGTCGAACTCGAAGTTGTGCCCGAGACACCGCAGCACCCCGCCGGACACGACCGCGGACTCGGCCAGGTCCTCCCCCGCGTGCGGGCAGAACCGGGTGACCCGGATCCGCTCACCGCCCGACACGACCTCGATGGTCTCGTCCGGATCGCGCGCGGCCTCGTACTCCTCCACCGCCTTCAGCGCCGCCCGGTCGGCGTGCTTCAGCAGCCCGACCAGGTAGTCGTTGTACCGGTCCGGGCTGCGGCGCGCGGTGAACCGCAGCGACAGCAGCAGCTCCTCCCATCGGGTCCGCCCGTCAACCACACCGTCCAGCCAGCGCCCGTCCATCTCCAGCCGGTAGTCCGCGTGTCCCGAACCCCCGTTCAGGTCCACCCGCACCGCGTCCGGCCCGATCCGCACGTCCCAGGTGCCACCGTGCGGTCCGGTCACGACGAACCGCAGCGTCATCCCGATCCTGCCCAGGAAGTACTCCGACAGCAGCCCGAGCGCCTCGAAGTGCGCCTTGAACCGCTCCGCCAGCCCCGCGTAGGGCGCGGGGTTCGCCGCCCACGTCGCCGCGATCGCCTGCCGCCGCCGCGCCGCGTACTCCTCCAGATACTCCCGCCGGTCGGTCTCCGCGAACGAGAACGCCGACCATTGCGGATCACGGGTCACCTCGCCACTGCCCAGCGAGATCCCGTCCCCCGGCAGCAGGTACGTCGCCACCTGGTCCGGCAGCCGGTCACGTAGCCAGGCGACCGCCTCGTCCTGGTCCGGGAAGATCCCGCCCGGCTTCAGCCGGCTGTTCAGCTCGAACAGCTCGTCATCGAGGAAGCACGGCGGCCCCGCGTACGGCATCACGACCCGCGGCTGCACCGACCGCACCAGTCGCGTGACGGCCTTGAACTTGCCGACCCGCTTCAGGGTGCTGATCCGGTCCGCCTCGTCCTCGTCGTACTCGTAGCGCACCGGGTGCCAGCTCGCCCCGGACATCTGCACGCCCATCAGGTCGAACGGCCCGCCGGTCTCGGCCATCGCCCGCCGCGCCTGCGCGAGCGAGATCCGCGCGTCGTTGGTGTGCAACAGGGTCCGGCCGGCGACCCGGACCAGCACCGCCGCGTCATGACTCATCGGGCACTGCTCGGGGATCACCGACAGCCAGTCGTCCGGGTCGTGGCCGAGCGGGTACCGCTGCCACGCGTCCAGGACCACGATCCGCGTCCGGCCGATGGCGCGCAGCCGGCGCTGGAGGATCGTCGAGGGGTACCGCGGCACCACGACCGGCACGTGCCCCGGCAACGACGCGATCAGGTCGAGGTCGAGGTGGTCGAGATGCTCGTGCGACACCACCACCAGGTCGGCGTCGAGCACGTCCGGCCGCAGCAGGTGCGAGTTGTCAGGGAAGGGGAACCAGGAACCGAGGAACGCACCGCCGGGCGACAGCCAGGGGTCGGCGAGCAGCCGGACGCCGGGCGCGTCGACGCGCAGGCCGGCGTGGCCGAGAGCAGTGACGAACGGCTCGGTCATCCTTCAAGGCTGGCCGAGCCGTCGTGCACCGGCATCATCCACCGGGGCGAGATCGCCTACGCCCCGGAGACGAGGCCTGACCGCAGAACTCAGCCGGCGATCAACCCGTCGCCGCTGATCAGTTCCCTCATCTCCGCGAGGGTCGAGTCCACCGGCGGCAGGATCACGTCGGAGTCGTGCAGCGCGTCGTCGGGCAGCTTCTCGCCCTTGCCGCGGACCAGCTCGAGCAGCGCCGCGAACGACTGCTCGAACCCGTCCTGGTCACTGGCCGAGACGGCCGCCTCGAGTTGGCTGTCCACCTCGTTGAGCTCCGCCACGCTCTCATCGGCCAGCTTCCACTGGCCTTCCCCCATGATGCGCACGATCATCGAACGTCTCCGTCCTGTGGCTGCGGCTGCGCCTGCTGCTGAACCTGGTCCTGTGGCTGGGCGGCGGGGCGGGGGGAGGACTCGGTCGTGTCCTGCGCGATCTGCTTCGGCGGCTCGGAGGAGGCCGGGGCGAGGTGCGCCTTCATCTGCTGCAGCTCCAGCTCGACGTCCGATGTCGACGCCATCCGGTCCAGCTCGAGGCTGATGCTGTCGGTCCCGGTGCCGACGGCGGTGACGTCGTCGAGCGCGCCGGAGGCGAGCAGCTCGTCGATGGCGCCGGCGCGGGCCTGCATCTGCGCGGTCTTGTCCTCGGCGCGCTGGACCGCGAGGCCGACGTCGCTCATCTCCTCGGAGATGCCGGAGAACGCCTCGTTGATCCGGGTCTGCGCCTCG
>DASXRB010000192.1:0-1632 GCA_036506875.1 Kribbellaceae bacterium
CGCTTCGTGTTCGCGCGCTGACTCGTCGCCGATCACCGCCCCCGCCGTCACCCGTCACGCGCGGCATTGACACAGCGACGGAGTGGTTCCAGACCTCCGTCCGGCCGGCAAGCGGATCGTGTCGCGGATCAACGACCGCACCTTCGTCGTACTGCGCGCGGACCACGGCGCGCGGCTGTCAGTCGTCACCCGACGATTCCGCGGAATCGTCTGGTCGAGAGGGATGCGAACTCGGCCTCGGCCTCGCGCTCGAGGTGTCCCGGCTGGCCGGCGGACTGCTCGATCCCGTTCCGGTGCGGTGCGTCGTCTCGGCGAACCAGACGAACGGAACCTTCCGCTTCCACCGTGTCCGAGCAGGCGAGTCCCGGCTCGGGCCTGACCTGGACGCTTACTCGGACAAGATCGCGGTGATCGAAAGCGATCCAGCCGGCTGACCGGGGAGTTCTGTCCGCGCAGATCGGGGAGTTCTACCCCTCGTTCTCACGAGGCAGCGCTCCCCGGACCAGAGCGCAGTCCGCTACATCAGTGCAGGGTGCCGGCGAAGAGGACTTGGAGCAGCTTGAAGTGGCGCTCGCTGGCGTTCTCGTCGTAGACGGGTGAGTCGGGCATCGTGTAGCCGTGCCGGGTTCCGTCGTACACCTCGTTGGTGTGCGTGAGGCCGGCGGCGGTCAGTGCCTCGCCTAGGCGGGTGACCTGCTCGGGTGGCATCGACGGGTCGTCGTCCGCGTGGCCGAACACGAACTCGGCGCGCGCGTTCGGCAGGCCGAGGTGCGGGCTGCCGGGTTCCTCGGTCGCGAGATTGCCGCCGTGGAAGCCGGCGGCGGCTTTGATGTTCCGGTCCAGGCACGCGGCGCGGATGGCGAGCTGTGCGCCGAAGCAGTAGCCGGTGACGCCGACCAGGCCGGGTGCGGCGCCGTTGCCGCGGAGGGCGTCGAGGTACGCAGGCAGGTCGTCGGCGAACAGGTCGGGCGTCAGCGCCCGCATCGCCGGACCGGCCTTGTCGAACAGCGCCTTGCGGCCTTCCTCGGTGCTCAGGTCGACCCGCGGCGTGACCTCGGCGGCGCGGCCGTGGCGGTGGAGGACGTTCGGCACGAGTACGACGTAGCCCCACGACGCGATCCGGTCGGCCATCTGCTGGAGCGCCGGGCGCAGGCCGGCGGCGTTCATGAAGAACAGCACGCCGGGATGCGGGTCCTCGTCGGGGCGGGCGAGCAGGGCTTCGACAGGGCCGTTAGTCGTCGGGATCTCGATCACGTCGGCCACACTATCCAGGCCGTGGCGCGGCCGGGGCCCGCGTCGTCCTCGCTGCCCGGTCCGGATCTCGATGACGCGGGGGACACTCTCCAGGCCGTTTCGAGGGGCCAGGCATCATGACCGCATGCCTGTGCTGGTGCCGCCCGTCGTTCCTCCCGGCCGAATGTCCGGCCGGCTTCAACCGGTCTTGTCCGTCGACGAGCTGACGCTGCGGCCGTGGGGGTTGTCCGACGTACCGTGCCTCGTCGAGGCGTATCGGGACGAGGACATCGTGCGGTGGCACGTGCGGTCCATGAGCGACGAGGACGCGCGGGGGTGGATCACGTCGTGGCCCGGGCGCTGGGCGGCGGAGACCGGCGCGGACTGGGCAGTGGCCTC
>DASXRB010000193.1:0-5492 GCA_036506875.1 Kribbellaceae bacterium
TCTCGGGTGGTCTTCAGCGAGATCACCAGCACCCAGCCCAGCAGCGCGATGTTGCCGGCGACAACCACCCAGACCAGCGCCCGGAGTGGGAGCAGCGCGCGTGAGCCGCGCCGGGCGGCGGGTCTCGTCAGTGCGATGAGAGCGGCCATGTGGTGTCCTTCCGGGTCAGAACTGGACCGGCTCGCGGTCCAGGAGCCGGCGCAGGATCAGCACGACTCCCGCGACCAGCACCAGGCTGAGCAGGGCGCTCGCGCAGGCCATCCCGTAGCGCGGCACGGCGCCGCCGACCCCGCCGAACGCCTCCGCGTAGCTGTACAGCGCGACCGGCCAGGTGTTCGAGGGCGGCAGGCCTTTCGCCCCGCCGAAGACCAGTACGAGCTCGAAGACCTTGACCGAGCTGATCGTCCACAGCAGCGCGCACACGGTCAGCACGTCCCAGGTCAGCGGCAGCGTGACGTGCCGCAGCCGCTGCCAAGCGCTGGCGCCGGCCAGCTCGCACTCCTCGTAGTAGTACGGCGGGATGCGGTCGACGCCCGCCATGATGATCGTCGTGAAGTAGCCGGTGGCACCCCAGACCATCACACCCATGATGAGCGGGAACACGTTGTCCTGGGCGAGCCAGCGCGGCGGGTGCTCGACGCCGAAGGCGCGCAGCACCGTGTTCACCAGGCCGTCCGGGTTGAACAGGAGGCCGGCCATCACGCCGTACACCAGGCCGTTGACCAGGTTGGGGAAGAACAGCACGTTGCGGGCGAACAGCCGGCCACGCATCTCGCGCAGCACCATCGTCAGGGCGAACGCGAGGACGAACGTGCAGGCACCCACGACCACCAGCAGCTGCAACGTGTTCAGCAGCGAGGTCCGGAACACCGGGTCGGTGACCAGCCGGCGGTAGTTGCCCAGGCCGGTCCAGCGCGACTCCCCGAAGCCGGCCGACTCGTGCAGGCTGATCCAGACCGCGTACCCGACCGGGCCGATGACGAACGCGGTGTACATCAGCAGGGCCGGCGCCACGAACGGCCAGAACGCCCGCCGCCGGGACCGGTCCAGCGAGCTGGACCGGCCGAGCCCCCGCCGTACGCCTCCGGATCGGCGCACGGCGGGAGCGGCCGGAGGTGCCTGCAGCACCGAAGCGGGCATCAGCCCTGGCTCTTCCAGTAGGCCGCCTGCGTCTTCACCATCGTGTCGACGAACTGCTGCGCTGTGGTCTTGCCGATGATCAGGCCGAGCACCGCCGGGCCGTACACCTTGTCGCCCCAGCCGGGCGCGCCGTCGTCGGCACCGTCGCCGAACGAGTGGAACGCCGGCGCCGCGTCGATCTGGGCCTTCACGCCGGCCAGCGACGCCGGCGCCGCGACGTCCTTGCGGATCGACAGCGTCTCGGCGGCCGACGCCATCTTGCCGACCCGGTCCTTGTTCATGAAGTACGCCGCGAACTTGCCCGCCGCGTCGGCGTGCTTCGCCTTGGCCGGCACGGCGAACCCGAACAGCGCGATCTCCTCGCTGCGCACCGGGCCGTCGTGCGGGAACGGGATCGACGCGAACGTGATCCCGCTGCGGGCGTACGGCTGGACCTCGACCGGGAGCCAGGAACCCATCAGGAAGAACCCGGCCTTGCCCTGCGCCCATTTCTTCTGCTGCTCGGGCGCCTTGCTCGCGTCGTACCCGCTGAGGAAGTAGCCGCCCTTGACGAGCTTCTCCAGCCGCTGCGCGGCCTTCAGCACCGCCGGGTCGCGCCACGCCTCACCGGTCTTGTCCTGAGCGAGCTGCCGCAACCCGCCGGGACCGAGCTCGCGGGTGATCAGGTACGTCGTCCAGTACCCGTCCGACCATCCCTGGTCGGCGTCCGCGGTGAGTGGTGCCAGCTTCCCGCCGGCCTTGATCTTGTCCAGGGCGGCCTCGAACTCCGCCCAGGTGGCCGGAGGCTTGGCCGCCACATCGGGCAGCAGTGCGGCGTCGTAGAACAGCGACACACCCGTCATCGTGTAAGGCACCATGAACGGCTCGCCGCTCTCGGTCTTCAGGCCGAGCGAATCGATGTACGACGCCGGGATCACGTCGGACACCTTCTTGCCGGGCTCGCCCGGAATCTCCGAGGCATAGACGCTGCCGAGACCGCGACCCTGCTTCTGGGTGCCCATGATGCCCTTGAGCTGGTCGGACGCCTGGTCCACCAGATCGGGCACCCGGCTGGTGTTGAGCGCGGCAGGCAGGTTCGACTTGACGACGTCGCGGCCGATCCACTGGACGTTGACCTTGATACCGGTCTCCCTGGTGAACGAGTCGATGGCCTCGGCGATCACCTTCTGCTGCGGTTCGCCCTGCTTCCACATCGACCAGTACGTGAGCTCCTTCGAACCCGAGCCCGCGGAACCTCCGCCGCTCTCGTTGTCGCCGCACGCGGCACTGGTCAGGGCCATCGTCCCGGCCAGCGCGATCACGGCGAGGTTGCGAATCCTCCTCATGCCTGTCGATCCCTCGCAGGTCGGTGGCCGGTCACCGGCTGGCGGCCGACGACTGGTAGACACGGACGTAGTCGACCTGGAAGTCGTTCGGCCAGACCGTGGTGTCGTCCGGCGGTCCGCCGAGGTTGTCCCGGCCCGTCACGCCGCTGTTGAGGATCAGGTACATCGAGTCCACCGGGACCTTGTCCTCACCGGCGACCTCGTGATGCTTGACCCCGTCGACGTAGTAGGCGGCGTAGCCGTTGCGCCACTCGAGCCCGTAGGTGTGCCAGCCCTCGGTCGGGGCGGTGCCGGGGACGAACTCGCCGTACCAGTTCTGCCTGTTCCAACTCCCGCCTTTGACGTGTCCCATGAACATGACCGGCTCGCCTGACGGCACTTCGGTTCGCCCGCCGCCGAACCACTCGGCGATGTCGAACTCGTCGGGCCAGGTACGGTTCTGCGCCGCGGTCCAGAACGCCGGCCACAGGCCCTTTCCGGCCGGGTAACGCGCGCAGATCTCCCAGTAGCCGTACCGCTGGTAGAACTTGTCGTGGCTGGCGATGAAGCCTTCGCTGTAATCCCAGGTGCCGACGGGGTCGGTGCCGACCACGGTCTCCTTGTCGGCGCGCAGCTTCAGGGTGCCGTCGCCGTCGAGAACGATGTTCTTCTCCAGGGCGTAGCTGAGGTAGGCGTCGTTGTGCTGGTACTTCCCTCTGGCGCCGGCGAAATCCATGTAGGTGTTCCATTTCGACTCATCCAGCGTCGTGGTGTCGAACTCGTCGCCGAACGTCTGCCGCCAGGTGGTGCTGGTTGGCGGGGTGGCGGTGCCGGGGGCGCAGCGTCCGTCCGCGGTGGCGGCGGTCTGGGATGCATCGGCGGCGGGCAGGCTTGCCGCGGTCAGCAGGCCGGCGAGTGCCGATGCCGACATGAGCGCGGCGAGGATGCGGGGGCGGGTGCCGAGCGGTTTCATGCTTGTCTCCTGGGGTTCGTGTACGGGGTGTTCTCGGACTCGCCGAACAGGCGGCACAGCGTTTCGGTGGGAGGACCGGCCGTGGCGGCGAGGTGTTCGCTGTCGTCGTGCGGGTGGTAGCCGAGGTCGTCGGCCGCGTGTGCGGTGTCCCAGTGGTGGCGGGTGTTGGCGGACACACCGATGTAGGTGCCGTACCGCACGGTGGTGGTCAGCGCGGCCCGGACGAGCCGGCCCGCGTCGTCGTCGGACAGCCACATGCCGAGGTACCGCGCCTCGGTCAGCGGCCAGCCGGTCAGCCCGAGCCGAAGGCAGACCACCGAGGCGCCGGTGGTGCCGGCGTGCAGACGGCCGAGCGCCTCGACGACCACCTTGCTGAGGCCGTACGGGCAGCACGGCCGCGGCGGCAGCTCGTCGCTCACCGGCCGGTACTCGGGGCGGTTGTACTCACCGAGGACGTGCAGCGAGCTGGCCAGCACCACCCGCGGGATCCGGTGCCGCGCCGCCGCGTCGAGCACGGCGCGCGCCGGAACGACATTGGCCCGGTACGCCCGGTCCCACCCGATCCGCGGATCGGCATCGCCGGCCAGGTGCAGGACCGCGTCGGCTCCCGCGAGCACGCGGCCCGCGGCGCCCGGCACGGCGAGGTCGGCCACGATCACGTCGCCGGGTGCGGCCCGCCCCGTCTCGCGGTCGACGAGGCGCAGCTCGTAGCGCTCGGCCAGCCGGGACCGCAGCACTCCGGCTACTCGTCCGAGCCCACCGGTCACCACCAGCAGGGGGTGCATGACATCACTCCGTAACCGTGACGACTTGCGGTCGAAAAGTTAACGCATTCTTGGACCGCTTCCGTTCATATGTCAAGAGTCTTGACGAAACTGCCGCGCCGAGCCGTATCCTCACGGTGTGATCACCGAAAACGGGGGCTCGCTCCAGACGCTGCGCCGCACCAATCAGGCGCGACTGCTGTCGCTGCTGATTGAGCACGCGCCGGTGCACCGCGCCAAGCTGGCGCGGCTCGCGGGTGTGTCGCGGACGACGGTCTCGACGATCATCGGCGAGCTGGTCGAGCGCGGCCTCGTCGTCGAGACCGTTGCCCCGGCGGCGGCGCACGACGGCCGCGCCCGGGAGTTCCTCACCGTCGCGCCGGACGCCGGGGCAGCGGCCGGACTCGACTTCACCCTCGACCGGATCTGGGGCCACCTGACCGACATGTCCGGCCGGCAGATCGCCAGTCTCGGGG
The DNA here is from genome assembly GCA_036506875.1 of Kribbellaceae bacterium. Classification (GTDB taxonomy): domain Bacteria; phylum Actinomycetota; class Actinomycetes; order Propionibacteriales; family Kribbellaceae; genus DASRHY01. The sequence goes on from DASXRB010000193.1 coordinate 4,658, forward strand.
CGCAGGTGCCGGCCGGCAGCCCGTGGACCGAGCGCCTCGACGCCGGTCTCGAGCTGCTCGATCGGCTCCTGGCCGAGTCCGGCCGCGACCGCTCCGACCTGATCGGCGTCGGGATCGGCGTCCCGGGGCCGATCGACCGCTCCACCGGAGTCGTCGGCGCCTCGCTGCCCGGCCAGGCCTGGGCGGGTGTCAACGTCGCGAAGGAGTTCGGCAGCCGGGTCGCGGCGGCCGTCGTCGTGGAGAACAACACCCGGCTCGAGGCCGTCACCGAGATCATGTCCGGCGCCGGTCGCGGAGCGCGCGACGTCTTCTACTTCGGCCTGTCCAGCGGAATCGGCACGGGCCTGTTCCTCGACGGGAAGCTCTATCGGGGCGCGGTCGGCGCCGCCGGCGAGCTCGGGCATGTCTCGGTCAACATCGACGGCCCGGCGTGCCCGTGCGGCAACCGGGGCTGCCTGGTCCAGTACGCCGCCGTCCCGGCCGTCCTCGCGGCCCTGCGCGAACACCTCGGCCCGGACTGCACCGTCGACGATGTGCTCGCCGCGGCCGCTGCCGGCGACCGTGCCTGCACGGGCGTCCTGGCCGACGTCGGCACTGTCGTCGGCCGGGTGCTGGCCAACCTCTGCAACCTGCTCAACCCCGAGCGCATCGTGGTCGGCGGTGAGCTGTCCCGGGCCGGCGACGTCCTGCTCGAACCGATCCGGACGGCGATCCGCCGCTACGCGCTCACCGTCGCCCGCGACGCCGATGTCGTCGCCGCGGAGCTGGACCTCGGCGCTCGGGCCGGGGCGATCGGCGCCGCCACCCTGGTGCTCGCCGAGACGCCGCAGCTCGC
>DASXRB010000194.1:0-6110 GCA_036506875.1 Kribbellaceae bacterium
GGGAGCCCATCGATGGGCCACGACCACGACCACGTGGGCACGGCCGCGGGCGCGCACCGCGGCCGTCTCGCCGTCGTGCTGGCGATCTCGGTCACCGTGCTGCTGGTCGAGGTGGTCGGCGGCGTGCTGTCCGGCAGCCTCGCGCTGCTCGCCGACGCCGCGCACATGGCCTCCGACGCGGCCGGGGTCGGCCTGACCCTGCTCGCGGTCTGGTTCGCCGCCCGCCCGCCGACCCCGAACCGCACCTTCGGCTTCCAGCGCCTGGAGATCCTGGCCGCCACGGTGAACGCGGTGGTGTTGCTCGGCGCCGCCGTGCTGATCGCCGTCGAGGCGGTACGACGCCTGGCCGAGCCGGCGCCGATCGATACCGGCCTGGTCCTGGTCTTCGCCGTCGTCGGCCTGGTCGCGAACGCGGTCTCACTGCTCGTGCTGCGCGGCGCCGACACCACCGCGCTCGCGATCAAGGGCGCGGTCCTGGAAGTGCTGGCCGACGCGTTCGGTGCCGCGGCGGTGATCGCGAGCGCGCTGGTGATCCGGTACACCGGCTGGCTGCGCGCCGACGCGGTGGTGTCGCTGCTGATCGCCGTACTGATCGTCCCTCGCACGCTGCGGCTGCTGAAGGAGGCCACCGACGTCCTGCTCGAGGCCGCGCCGTCGGACGTCGACATGGAGCACGTTCGCGACCACATCCTGCGCTGCGGCGGCGTCGTCGACGTGCACGACCTGCACGCCTGGACGATCACCAGCGGCGTGCCGGTGCTGTCCGCGCACGTCGTGGTCGACGAGGACGTGCTGGCCGACAGCGGCGTCGGCCCGGTGCTGGACCGGTTGCAGGCCTGCCTGTCCGGCCACTTCGACGTCGAGCACTCGACGTTCCAGATCGAACCTCGCGGCCACCGTGACCACGAGGACGCCACCCACGCGTGAGGGCCGTCCGACCGTTATCGTCTGCCGGCATGACGACCCGGGTCGAGCTGGCGGTGTACGAGCGGCGGTTCCGGCGCAGCGGGCTGCCGCTGTTCATCGAGGACTACTCGGCGACGCACGACGTCTTCACCCGGGCGGCGCCGCTGTTCCTGCTGGTGTTCCTGCTGGAGATGCTCGGCGCGATCTCGCTGGACTGGTCGGCGAGCTGGCGATGTCGCTGGCGAAGCTGGTCCGCGCGTTCCCGCTGCTGCTGGTCTTCTCGCTGGTGCTGTTCGTGAACGCGGACATGTGGCAGGTGTTCTCGGCGCTGCGGCCGGTGGTGCTGGTCGTCACCGCCGGGCTGTTCGCCGTGCTCGGGCTGGCCTTCCTGGTCCTGCGGCTGCCGGGTGAGGTACGGCGGATCGAGCACGACGCCGGCGCCGACGGACCGCCGCTGCGACGCCGGCAGCGCTTCAACGTCGGCGTCACGCTGGCGGTCAGCCAGATCCTCCAGGTGCTGGTCGTCAGCACCGGCGTCGGCGCCTTCTTCGTCGCCTTCGGCATGCTCGTGATCAGCTCGCACGTCTACCAGACCTGGGGCGTCGTGCCCGACTGGCGACAGCCGTTCAGCCTGCTCCACGAACCGCTGCTGCTGACCGACTCGCTGCTGCTGGTGTCCGGCGGGATCGCCACGTTCACCGGCCTGTACTTCGCGATCGCGCTGGTGACCGACCCGACGTACCGCGAGGAGTTCCTGAACGGCGTCACCGACGACCTGCGCGAGGTCTTCGCCGTCCGCGCGGAGTACCTCGCGGTACGTGCCGGACCGACCTACGTCAGCCAGTCGCCGAGCGGGCCGATCGCGAAGTAGACGACGAACAGCGCCGACACGATCCACAGCAGCGGGTGCACCTGGCCGGCCTTGCGCCGGATCACCTTCAGCAGCACGTACGACACGAACCCGGCGCCGATGCCGGCCGTGATCGAGTACGTGAACGGCATCAGGATGATCGTCAGGAACGCCGGGATCGCGACCTCCAGGTCGTCGAAGTCGATCCCGCTGATCTGCGACATCATCAGGAACCCGACCAGGACCAGCGCCGGCGTGGCCGCCTCGTACGGCACCAGCGACACCAGCGGCGCGACGACGATCGACACCAGGAAGCACAGCCCGGTGACCACGCTGGCCAGCCCGGTCCGCGCGCCCTCGCCGACGCCGCTCGCCGACTCGATGTACGACGTGTTGCTGGACACCGACGCGGCACCACCGGCGGCCGCGGCGACACTGTCGACGATCAGGATCCGCTGCGCGTTCGGCGGGGTGCCGTCGGAGTCGAGCAGCCCGGCCTCGGCGCCGATCGCGGTCATCGTGCCCATGGTGTCGAAGAAGTCGGCCAGCATCAGCGTGAAGATCAGCAGGATCGCGGTGATCGCGCTGACCTCGCCGAACGACCCGAACAGGCTGAAGTGGCCGAGCACACCGAAGTCCGGTTTCGTGAACCAGTCCTCCGGCAGCTTCGGCACCGACAGGCCCCAGCCGCCGGGGTTCTTGTCCGACCGCGGCCCGATGTTCCCGACCGCCTCCACGACGATCGCCAGCACGGTCGCGGACAGGATCCCGATCAGGATCGCGCCGCGCACCCTCAGCGCGTAGAGCGCCACCACCAGCGCCAGGCCGACCACGAACACCAGCACCGGCCAGCCGCGAAGGTTGCCTCCGACACCCATCTCGACCGGCGGCGCGCCGGCCGCGGCAGGGCGTCGTACGACACCGGCGTCGACGACGCCGATGAACGCGATGAACAACCCGATGCCGACGCTGATCGCCACCTTGAGCTGGCGCGGCACCGCCTCGAACACGGCCTTCCGGAATCCGGTCAGCACCAGCGCCAGGATGATCAGGCCCTCCAGCACGATCAGGCCCATCGCGTCGGCCCAGGTCATCTTGGTCGCGATCGAGAACGCCACGAACGCGTTCAGCCCGAGGCCGGTCGCCAGTGCCAGCGGGAAGTTCGCGACCACCCCCATCAGGATGGTCACCACCCCGGCGACCAGCGCGGTCGCGACCGCCACCTTCGCGATCGCGGCGGACGGGTCGGTGCCGCCGCCGACGTAGTGCCCGGCGCCGTCCTTGACGGTGCCGATGATGAGCGGGTTCAGCACGACGATGTAGGCCATCGTGAAGAACGTGACCAGGCCGCCACGGATCTCACGCCCCAGCGTGGAACCGCGCTCGCTGATCTTGAAGAAGGAGTCCAGCACGGTGCCGCCGCGGGCGGCCGTCTTGGTCGTCGCCATGGACCGCATGGTGGCAGAGCCGGCCGCCGTTCCGCTGCTTGAAACCGCAGGTTTCTCGTGTCGCATTCCCCGCCGGGCTCTTCACGTCGTACGACGCCGGGCGGCTTCTGCGTCGTACGACGCCGGGCCGACTAAGGTTGAGCGCGTGGCACAGGACAAGCCCGCGCGGCGTACCGACCCGACCAGCTCGCTGGCGCGCGGGGAGATCAAGCACGCCGACGTGAAGCCGCTCGACCTGAGCGGGATCTCGTCGGTGCTGACCGGCATCACGGGCTGGACGGTGGCTCTGGTGGTGCTGCTGTTCTTCCGCGACGACCTGCGCCGGTCCGGGTACGGCTGGTGGCTGTGGGTCCCGGTGACGGGGATCGCGCTGGGGCTCCTCGGACTGCTGTACTGCCGGCGCCGGTGGGCGGCGATCCAGCGTGAGCACGCGGCCGAGGCCGCGGCGCACTCCTCGGCTCAGTCCTCGGTGACGTCCGAGTCCAGCTCGCCGGAGGGCTCGAGCACGTCGTAGGTCAGCGTGTCGAGCGCGTGCTCGGCCGGCACCGGCTCCGGGGTCACCAGGACGACGTCGGAGTGCGCGCCGCAGCCGTAGTCGTAGGCCACCACCCGGCCCTCGCCCGGCGCCATCTCGTTGCTGCAGGCACCGAACGCCTGGCCGAGGCTGTCCGCCAGCCGGATCCAGTAACCGCAGGTCGCGCACTTGTACGGCGCCGACTGCGCGATCGGCGCGTCCGGCCCGAAGTCCCCGGCGTACCACCGCTCGGCCGCCGCCTCGCGCCCGTCCACCGACAGCACCCGGGCCCGGCCCAGGCCGAGCTCGTCGACCACCGCGCGGACGTCGTCGGGCGCGCCGGTCTCGGTGAAGCCGGCGGTCAGCCGAGGGTCGTCCGGCGGCGTCGGCAGCAGGTCCCCCGGCCGCAGGTCACCGGGCTGCAGCCGCTCCGACCACGGCACCCACTCGGGCGCCACGACGGCGTCGTCACCCGGCAGCAGCACGACCTCGTTGATCGTCACGGCCTTCGCGCGCGACGCGCGGGTCACGGTCACCGCCCAACGCCACCCCACGTACCCCGGGTGGGTGCAACCGAACAGGTGCGTGACCAGCCGCTCGCCCTCGACGACCTGGCCGAGGTGCTCGCCGACCTGTCCCGGCCCGGCCTCGCTGATCGCCGCGTCGCGCGCCTCCGCGACCGCCGCGACGCACACCGCGTCCGCCTTGGCACGCGCGCGCTCGCTGGTCCGGGTCACGGTCGCTGCAGTCACAATCCGCAATTCTCGCACCCACCCAGCCCCCAACGCGAATGCGCTACCACCCCGGCGCACTCGGAACGCCCGCCGGCCTTCAGCAACGTTGTCAATCGGTCGACAGCCGCGCCGGGGATGATTCCGGGTGCCGGCCTTTCGGAGGGTCGGCTGGGTGGATCCGGGAGGATGGGGGCATGACGCCGGAGGAGGAGCAGCGCGCCGCGGACGAGCGGCGGCGGGCCGCGCGGCGGCAGCGGATCGCGGGCGCGCGGCGGCGGCTGGGGTCGGCCGCCCGCGGTGCGGGCAGGGCGTCGGCGGCCGGGGCCGCCGGGGTCGCGTCGGCGTCGCGGAAGACCGCGGGGCTGACCGGGCGGGCCGGGCGCGCGACCGGGCGGCGGATCCGGAGCCTGACGAACGCGCAGGGCGCGGGCGAGTCCGGGCTCGCGCGGCTGATCGAGCTCGGCGCGGTGAACGCGGCCGGCGACACGGCGTTCGCGGTGTCGCTGGCCGGCACGGTGTTCTTCACGGTGCCGACCGGGGAGGCTCGGGCCCGGGTCGCGTTGTTCCTGCTGCTGACGATGGCGCCGTTCGCGTTGATGGCGCCGCTGATCGGGCCGGTGCTGGACCGGTTCCGGCACGGCCGGCGGTGGGCGATCGGCGCCACGCTGGGTGTGCGCGGATTCCTGGTCTGGAGCCTGGCCGCGTCGATCGCCGGCGGCGGCTCGGCCTGGCTGTACCCCGCCGCGCTCGGTTGCCTGGTGGCCTCGAAGGCGTACGGCGTGACGCGGGCCTCCGCCGTACCGCGCCTGCTGCCGGAGCACGTCAGCCTGGTCACCGCGAACTCGCGCGTCTCGCTCGCGGGCGTGCTGGGCGCGACCGTGTCGGCCGGGATCTCGGGCGGGTTCGCGGCGATCGGTCCCGAGTGGTCGCTGCGCTGGGCGGCGCTCGTCTACACGGCCGGGCTCATCCTGGCGATCCTGCTGCCCGCCAGGGTCGACTCCCCCGCCGGCGAGGAGGGTCGCGGCGCGGCCGGCCGGGACGCCCGGCGCAGTGCCGTCACCGGCGCCGTCGCGCGCGGGATCCGCAGCAACGTGGGGCTGCGGTTCCTGTCCGGGTTCCTCACCATGTTCCTGGCGTTCCTGCTGCGCGAGCACCCGGTCGGCGGGGTCAGCGGCCCGGTGCTCGCCGGGGTCGTGGTCGGCGCCGCCGGGCTCGGCAACAGTCTCGGCACCGCGACCGGCTCGTTGCTCAAGGCAAGGAGTCCGGAGACGCTGGTCACGCTGGTGATCGTGGTGGACGCGGTCCTCGCCGTGGTCACGGCGGTGTTCTACGGGCTGCCGGCGCTGATCGCGCTCGGCCTGGTCGCCGGGGTGTGCAGCTCGCTCGGCAAGCTGTCGCTGGACGCGCTGATCCAGCGCGACGTGCCGGAGACCGTCCGCACATCGGTGTTCGCGCGGTCCGAGACCGTGCTGCAGCTGGCCTGGGTGCTCGGCGGCGGCTGCGGGATCGTGATGCCGCTGGTGCCGCGGCTCGGGTTCGGCTTCCTGGCCGCCGTACTGCTCGTGCTCCTGCTCGCGGTGCTGCGGCGGTCCGGCCCCGCCCCCGTCGGGCCGACGGCGAAGGCGCCGGCGGCCTCGCAGCCACCGGCGCCGAACACC
>DASXRB010000195.1:0-4243 GCA_036506875.1 Kribbellaceae bacterium
CGCGCTGTTCATGGGGCTTCGACGTCGATGATCGTCATCCGGTGCTCGATCCGCTTCCAGTGCCGGTCGTCGCCGTCCAGCCACTCGGACACCGTGCCCGCGACGCAGTCGGCCGCCCACAGACCGGGCTGCGACCCGGCGACACTCCAGGCCACGCTCATCACCGGACGGACCTGCCCGGCCGTCCGGAGACCGGTCAGCACACCGCGGTCCCGCGCATCGAGCGCCGGACCGCGGGACTCGATGACGACCTGATCGACCCCGCGACTCGACAAGTCGGCGAGCAGCGCGTCGATGCACAGCCGCCGGGCCCGCTCGGCTTTGACAGCTCTGCCGTGCAGGCAGACCGCCACAGCTCCACTCAGCGGCAGGCACGCGATCCGCTCGATGATCAACGGCCGCCGCTCACGCCGCTCGACCCGCCAGTGGACCCGGGCGTTCTTGCGGTAGCGGAGTCCCTCCATCGCGTCGCCGACGACGGACAGGCCGCGATGGTCGACGATGACAGCTGCGAGCGCGTACACCCATGTGTCCTCGTCACTGCGATGCCGCATTGACTCGTCCACGAACGCGGTCAGCATGCGGGCGACCGTATCCAAGCGCCCGGACTCGCTCGCTCAGTTATGCACAGGCCCCGGCAGAACGGCGGGAGCCCGGCGCTGTGCGCCGGGCTCCCAACGACGTGTGCGCGGTCAGACGGCCAGGCGGATCACTCCGTAGTCGTAGCCGCGGCGGCGGTAGACGACGCTCGGCAGGTTCTCGTCGGCGTCCACGAACAGGTAGAAGTCGTGCCCGACCAGCTCCATCTCGTACAACGCCTGGTCCAGTGACATCGGCTTGGCCGAGTGGGTCTTCTCCCGCATCACCAGCGGGCCGTCACCGGTCACGGTGAGCGGGCCGACCTTGCGGGTCCGGACGCCGGTGTCCTCGGCCGGCTCGGTCTCGGCCGCCGGGCTCGTGCCGTTCGCCGACTGCTGGGCCACCGCGTGCTTCAGGCCCATCGGCGCGTGCGCGCCGCCGCGGTGCACCCGCCGGCGGTCGGCCGCCTTGCGAACCTGGGACCGCAGCCGGTCCACGCTGATGTCCAGCGCGGCCTGCTTCGACTCGGCCGTCGCCTCGCCCCGGACCACCGGACCTCTCGTGTACATCGTCAGCTCGACCCGGAACGCCCGGTCGCTCTGCCGCGGGTTCTTCTCCTGGGAGACCTCGACCTCGCACCTCAACACCCGATGATCGATCTTCTCGATGCGCTCGAGCTTTTCCTCGACGTACTGCCGGAACCGGTCACTGACCTCGCAATGATGACCCTTGACGACGACGTCCACGGAAACCTCCATCGATCTCGGCGACTCTTACGTCTGTGGACCCCCTCGGCGGTCCACGACGAAGCACCCGCCTGGCCTGCTTTGGAAGGTGGTCGGAAAACCGGCTGATCCGGTCCCCGACCACTCCGTCTCGCAAGCCCGGACGGGTGCCATGAACCAACGCTAATCCGCATCCGGGAAAACCGGTAGGGAACGTCTCATGAACCGTCGGCGGGTGGCGGCGACCACCGCGCAGCCGAGCGGCGGGGCACCGGCGGCCCGCAGGGCACGGCACACCTCGGCCAGCGTCGCGCCCGTGGTGAGGACGTCGTCGACCGCGACCACCGGCTGCCCGGCGAGCCGCCGCGCCCATTCCCGTCGTACGCCGAAGGCGCCGGCGAGGTTCGCGGCGCGCTGTACAGCGTCCAGACCGGCCTGGTCCGCGAGCCGCCGCTCCACCCGCAGCGCCGCCGCCACCCGGACGTCGTACCCGCGGCGCCGCAGCCGCCGGGCGCAGACCGCGGCGATCCGCCCGAGCGGGTCGTGCCCGCGCTCGCGGACCCGCGCCGGCGTCGACGGCACCGGGCACAGCCACGCCGCCCGCACGCCCGCCCCGGCCAGTGCGCCCGCGACCGCCAGCGCCAGCGCCTCGCCGAGCGCGCTCGCCAGCTGGTACCGCCCGTGCTCCTTGTGCGCGACCACCAGCCCCCGCACCGCGCCGTCGTACGACGCCGCCGCCACCGGCACCGCCAGCCCGCGCGGCGCGGGCTGCGGCCACGCGACGTACGACGGACCGCCGAGGGCGTCGCGGCACTCCGGGCACACGGCCCGCCCGGGCCGTCCGCAGCCGGCGCACTCCCCACCCAGCACGAGGTCGCTGAACGGGTCGGCCAGCACGTCCGCCAGCCGGCCGGTCAGGTCGCGCAGCGCCACCGCAGCAACGATGGCCGCCGCTGCCGCCGGCTCGCAACCGGGCCGGCACGAACCTGTGGACGAATCAGCCCGCGTAGACCGGCAGGCCGGTCACCGGCAGCAGCCTCCAGGCGAGGTCACGCGTCTGGACCAGCACGCGGCCGGCGTTGTCCGCGACCACCGGCAGCGAGTCCGGGTCCGGCGAGACGGCGAGGTGCAGCGGGTCGTAGCCGCTCGGCAGGTCCGTGCTCGTGATGCTGGCCGGGTTCGTCTGCTGCGAGCCGTCGACGTTCATCGTCATGAGCTGGTGCGGCCCGTCCCCGTCGGTACCGAGCACGGTGAGCTCGGTGGCGTCCGACCACCCGACGTCCGACAGCCTCGTGAGACCGACCGGCAGTACCCGTACACCGCGGATCACGGCCCGCCGGCCGCCGGTGCAGGCGGCGCGGTCGTTGCGGGTGATCTGGCCCATGACGAGCAGGTCACGCGACGGCGTGCGGATGACGGCCACAACGCGGGCACCGTCGCGCGCGACCCGGAACTGGAGGATCGAGCCCGGGTGGTGGGTGAGCGAGGGCGCGGTGACCTCGCACGTGCGCTTGTCGGCGCTGCTGCGCATCCAGATCCGTGGTACGGGGCCGTCGGCACGGTCGACGATCCAGAGGTTGTCGTCCTTGTCGAACGACATTCCGACGACCTTGCCCTCGGTGGCGATCTTGACGACTTCCTCCTTGTCCGAGGCGAGGGAGCCGAGGACGACGTTGGCACCGGTGAAGGCCGCCGCGGTCTTGCGGTCGATGTCGACCGCCAGCGACTCGGTCTTCCAGTTCCGCAGGCCGTTGAACTCGGCCGCCTGGCTGGCCTTGTCGACCACCGACTCGACGTCCTCGACGCCGTAGATGTGCTCCTGGCCGAGGACGAACAGGTGCCCGGCTCCGACCCCGAACGCCGGGCCGTAGTTCTCCCAGCTCTTGACGGCCTGTGGCTCCGCGGTGCCGTCGATCTCGAACGGCGCACCGTTCGCGGTCACCTTCAGGTACTGGACACCCGGCGACTGGTCCAGGGTCCACGCCAGCTGGGCGGCGAGCCGGGAACGCTGTTCCGAGTCGAGGCGGTTGACGGCGTCGTTCAACGACACCGTCGCCACGCCGTCGGCGTCCACCGGCACCGACACCACCTCGGTCCCGGGCGGCACGACGCCCTGTACGGCCCAGTCGAGGGTCTTGGTCGGGCCCTCCAGCAGGGCCTGGACACGCAGCGTGGTCTCCTGCACCCCGCGCCGCAGCACCGGCAGGTACACGAGGTCGGGCACCAGCGCGTCCATCCGCGGGGTGAAGAAGTACAGCATGCGCGGCTGGTAGAAGTTCTGGAACACGGCGAATTCCAGCAGCAGGCCGGCCGGCGGGTTCCCGACCCGCCACTCGCCGCCCTCGCGCCGCATGTGGAAGTCGAACGCGACCGTATCGCCGGCCTTGGCGCCCTCCCACACCCCGCGCGGGTCGAGCGTGGCCACCTTGGGCGCCTCGAGCCGGACGTCCTTCGTGCCCAGCTCCTTGATCGCGTCCCGGTCGGTGCCGTCGTAGACCAGGACACCCAGGTCGGGCTTCCAGTCCGCGGCGGCCTGCTTGGTCATGTACAGCTTCGCGACGTCGGTCGAGCTCGCCATCGCGTCGACGAACGCGCGCACCACCGCTTCCGGCTGCAGGCCCGGGCGCGGCCGGTCGACCTGCACGTCGATCCCGGCGCCGCCGCGCTGGTCGCCCCCGGCGATGCCGGAGCGGATCGGCCCCGACGTCGGCACGGAGGCGCAACCGGCGACCAGGGCGCAGGCCACGGCCGCCAGCGCCGCGACCGCCCGGGCCGCGCGCGTGCGCTGTCTTCCGGTCAGGGTCACGACGGCTCCTGGTCGGTCAGTTTCTGGTACGGCGCACCGACCTCGATCAGCTCACCGACGAGCGACGGCCTCGGCGCGTCCGGCGGCCGCGCCGGCAGCGGCGAGGCGTCGTACGGCTCGTCGTCGCGGCGCG
>DASXRB010000196.1:0-3874 GCA_036506875.1 Kribbellaceae bacterium
CCGGCGCGTTGGGCAGATCGCCCGAGATGTCCCGCCACGTCGAGCCACCATCCGCCGTGCGCCAGACGTGCGCGCCGTTGTCCCCGTTGCGGTAGCCGGAGACCGTCACGTACGCCAGGTTGGCGTTGGTCGGGTCCACCGCAACACTGGTGATCCACCTGGTCGGCAGGCCGGCGGTGATCTCGGTCCAGCTGCCGCCGGTGTTCCGCGTGATCCACATCCGGCCGTCATCGGTCCCCGCGTAGATCACCGCGCCGTTCGTCTTCGCAACCGCGACGGCGGTGATGGTCCCGAATGGATAGCCGTCGCTGCTGCCGTCTCCGTGCGTCAGGTCCGGGCTGATCGGAGACCACGAGGCCGCCGAGTTCACCGATCGGTTGAGCCGGTTCCCGCCGTAGTACATGATCGCGGGATTGCTGGGATCGAACACCACCGGAGTCAGCCAGCCACGACGGTCCGATGTGGTCGATCCGAAGCTGGACATCGACGAGCCACCGGCGGTGGACCGTCGGCAGGCGCCGTACTGCGAGCACGCGTAGACCTTGTCGTGGTTGGACGGATCGATCAGGGTCGTGGTGCCGTCCCCACCGTTGATCGAGTTCCACGATGGTGAGTTCCAGGAGCGCAGCGATCCGTTGTCCTGGGCACCACCCAGCACCCGGTCCGTCGCCTGCCGGGAGACGGCCACCGTGTAGAACTGGTTGAACGGCTGGACGGTCGACTTGGCCCAGTTGCTGTTGACGGAGCCGTTGGACTGGGAGCGGTAGACGCCGCCGTCATTGCCGAGGTACACCCGGCCGGGGCTGCCGGAGGCCCAGGCCAGGGCATGCTGGTCGGCGTGGACCGACGACGAGGTGCGCCAGGTGTTGCCGGCGTCCGTCGACTCCAGCATGGATACGCCAGCCACGAATACGTGCTGGGCGGCTGCCGGGTCGACCCAGATCCGGCCGAACCACCAGCCGAACGTCGACTGGGAACTGGCCAGGGCTGACGTGTTGGTGATCCTCGTCCAGCCGTCGCCGCCGTTGGTCGAGGTCCAGAACCCGCTGAAGTCGCCCGAGGTGTCCGCCGCGATGGCGTACAACCGGTTGGGATCGCTCCGCGACACCGCGATACCCATCCGGCCCAGGTCGCTGCTGGCGGCGGGCAGGCCGCCGCCGAGCCTGGTCCAGGTGGTGCCGCCGTCAAGGCTGCGGTAGACGCCGGAGCCGACGCCGCCGTACTCCCGACCGGTCGGCGCACGCCGGTGGTCCCACATCGTCGCGTAGACCCGGTTGGGGTCGCGCGGGTCGATCGCGACATCAACGGCGCCGGTGGTGCCGTTCGCGCCGGCAAGCACCCGTTGCCAGCTGACGCCACCGTCGTTGGTCCGGTAGAGGCCCCGCGAGCCTCCGGGCACGAACAGGCTTCCGGCCGCCGCGGCGAACACCCGGTTGGTGTTGAGGGGATCGGCGGCCAACCGCCCGATGCGGTCGGTCCCGGCAAGGCCGGATTGGGTCCAGGTGTTGCCGCCGTCCGCGCTGCGGTAGATCCCGTTACCGGGGAAGGTCACGCTGCCGCCGCCCGGATTCGCCTCCCCGGTGCCGGCGAACAACACGCCGCCGGGGGTGATCGTGAGCGCCCCGATGGAGTGCGGATCAGTGGGAGCCCACGCCCGGCTGAACGTCCTACCGGCGTCCGTACTCTTCCAGACGCCGCCCGTGGCGGCCGCAGCGTAGACCGTGTCGGCCTGCGCCGGATCGACTGCCAGGTCGGTCACCCGCCCGCCGATGTTGCCCGGCCCGAGGTTCTGCCAGCCAGCCTGGAGCCGGCTGCCCCTTCTGGCGGCCAGCGCCTTGGCCTCGGCCCGCCCGGCCGACAGCGACCGTCCGATATCGAGCGTGCGGAACGGGAACGTTCGCTGCGCCGCGAACCAGATGTCCGCGCCCGCCGGTCCGGCCTCACCGTCGGCCTCGGCCTCGGCTTCCGCCTCGCTTTCGGACTCTGGTTCGGAGTCGGGTTCGCCGGCATGGCGCTCCGCCTCCGCCCCGGTGTGCTGGCCCGGTGTCGCCGGCATACTCCCCGGTAACACGCTCAGCGCCAGGACCAGGCCCAGACCAACCGCCACCCGCAATGCATTTCCATGCATGTGCCCTATTACACCCGTTCGCACCGGGTGTGCGCCACGGTGCGGATGCCGAAATCTCGTCCACGACAGCGCGACCCGATCGGGGGACCGAACGAGGACTGTTCGAGGACGCCGCCAGCGACGATCGGAGCGACCGGGAAGGAGGTGAATCGCATGGTCATCACCATCGTCAAGGTCGAGCGAATCGAGGCGACCACCAGGCACACCGTCGAGGGCGGCCTGGCCTGACCCACCAGTCCAGCCCTGTGAAGGTCACGTTCAGCAGATCCCCGCACGCTGAACGTGACCTTCTGGGGTCGCCCACCAGCACGCGTGACCCAGGAGGTGCACGGTGCCAGCTCACCCCCGGCTCAAGTCGATCGCGGTACATCGGGACGGCGCCCAGCTGATCCTCTACCGTCGCGCCCTGGAACGGGTCCACCTCGACGACCCGACCGGGAGCATCGCCCACCTGCTCGAACTGCTCTCGACCGGCGCCCACGAGCTGGCCGACCTGCCCGACGCGATGGCCGCGCGAGGCGCTCCGGTGAGCGCCGCCGAGGTCGGACAGGCGGTGGCCGAGTTCGACCGCCTCGGCATTCTCGACGACGCCCGCGGGGATGATGTGCTCGACGCCGGCACCCGCGAGCGTCACCAGAGCAACCTGCGGTTCTACGACCTGTTCTCCCGGCTCGACCACCCGAGCGCCGGCTTTCAGCGCGCGGCCGAACGCTCCAGCGTGCTGCTGCTGGGGGCGGGCGGCCTCGGCGGCGGCGTGCTCCAGTCCCTCGTCGGGCTCGGCGTCGGGCGGGTCACGCTCGTGGACTGTGACGTCGTGGAGACCAGGAACCTGGCTCGACAGTTCGTGTACGGACCGGCCGCCGTCGGCAGGCGCAAGGTGGAGGCGGCGCGCGACTGGGCGGCCAGCTACTCACCGGCCACCCACGTCGTCCCGGTACACGAGCGGGTCACCGACACCGCGACGGTCCAGGAGCTCGGGCGCGACGCGGACATCGTCGTCTGCGCGATCGACTCGCCGGACGACGTCCAGCTGATCGTCAACGACGCCTGCTTCGCGCTCGGCGTGCCGCTCGTCACCGGCGGCCTCAGCTACTCGACGCTGACGTACTGGTCGGTCGAGCCCGGCCGGACGCCGTGCCGGCTCTGCCTCGAGCTGCACCGCGACGAGGAGCTGGCCACCCTCGCGCCGGCGTTGCGCCGCGACCCGTTCCTCGCCCCGTCCGCCGTCAACCGCGCCACGGGACCGGTCGCCCAGATTGCCTGCGGTCTGGTCGCGATGGAGACGATGCGCTACCTCACCCAGACCGACCCGCCCGTCGCGGCGGCGACGTACCAGGTCATCGAGCTCGCCGACGGGCTGGCGACGAGCCAGGTCGGGTGGCAGCGACACCCGGGCTGCCGGCTCTGCGCGGGCGCCCACCGGAGGTCCCGCTTCTCGCCCCTGCGGCGTCGAGGAGGAGAACCGGCCGCGGTAACGGTCGAAGGCGCGTCGGCGTGACCACCGCCGCGACCCGCCCTGCGAACCGGTACGCGGCGCTGAGCGTCGTGCGCGACGGCGACGGATACGTGCTCGGCAGCCCGCACTCCCCCGACTTCGTGGCCGTCCCCGAGCTCGGCGGCCGCATCGTCCAGTGGCTCCAGGCGGGCCGCAGCCCGGCCGAGTGCGCCGGGTTGGCGGCCGACGTCGCCAGCGAACCAGTTGACGTCGACGGGTTCCTGGCCGGCCTCGCCGCCGCCGGGCTGCTG
>DASXRB010000197.1:0-2660 GCA_036506875.1 Kribbellaceae bacterium
CCGGCGAGCTCGTCGCGCATCGCGTGCAGGATCTTCGCCGCGCCCACCAGCCCGGCGGTGTGCAGGTCGTGCCCGCAGGCGTGCATCAGCCCCGGGTGTTCGGACGCGAACGAGACCTCGGCCCGTTCGGTCACCGGGAGCGCGTCCATGTCGCCGCGCAGCAGCACCGCCGGTCCGCGCCGTCCCCCCGGACCGCCGCGCCCGCGCAGCACCGCCGTCACCGACGCCAGCTCCTTGCCGGTGGTGATCTCCAGGTCCAGCCCGATCAGCGCGTCGAGTACCAGCCGCTGCGTGAGCGGCAGGTCCAGGTCGAGCTCCGGCACCCGGTGCAGCGCACGCCGCAGCGCGACGATCTCATCGGCGTACGACGCCGCGAGCTCCGTGGTGCGTGTCATTCCCGCCCCGCCTGGAGTGCCGCCATCACCCGCTGGGCGCTGGAGCCGAGGTCGAGCCGGTCCACGAGGTCCAGCCAGCCCTCCGGGTCCCGCACCGCCGACGGCAGCCGGGTGTCCGGGTCGTCGACCGGCGCGTCGGTGGCCACCGCGACGACCGCCGGCGCCACGTCGAGGTACGCGGCCGCCTCGAGGATCTTCTTCTTCAGCCCGGGCGACATCGAGCTCGCCGGATCGGCCGCGGCCGCGCGGATGCCGGCCAGGTCGCCGTACGTCGAGACCAGCGACGCGGCGGTCTTCTCACCGACTCCCTTGACCCCCGGCAGCCCGTCCGAGGTGTCGCCGCGCAGCGTGGCGAAGTCGGCGTACCGCTGCGGCGGGATCCCGTACTTCGCGACCACCGCCGCCTCGTCCAGCACGTCCGCCCGGCCCACGCCGCGCGCCGCCGTGTAGACCACGCGCACGCCCCGGGAGTCGTCGACCAGCTGGAACAGGTCCCGGTCCCCGGTGACCACGTCGACCGGCATGTCCGCGTTGTGCACGAGGGTCCCGATCACGTCGTCGGCCTCGTGGTCGGCGGCGCCCACGACCGCGATCCCGAGCGCGTCCAGGCATTCGCGGATCAGCGGGATCTGCACGTTCAGCCGCTCCGGCACCTCCTCCACCGACACCCCGTCCTTCACGTAGGCGACCCGGTGCTCCTTGTACGACGGCACCAGCGCCACCCGCCAGGTCGGCCGCCAGCCCTCGTCCCAGCAGGCGACCAGGTGCGTCGGGGAGTGGTTCTCGACCAGCCGCGCGATGAAGTCGAGCATGCCGCGGATCGCGTTCGTCGGCGTACCGTCGACGCCCTTGGTGGTGTCCGGGATGCCGAAGAACGCGCGGAAGTACAGGCTCGCCGTGTCGAGCAGCATCAACCGGTCGGTGGGTTCAGCCATACGGGCGATGCTCTCACGACACCGCATCCTGAGTAGGACTACGGATGCGGGCCGCGGGCGGGCACCGGGAGGATCGGCGACATGAAGACCTGGATCGTGGTGGGCGGCGCGGTGGCGGGGGCTGTAAGCCTGGCCGCCCTGGGCCTGGCCGTGGTCTACGACGCAGTGACCAAGACGGCGCCGGACCTGCGCTTCGACGACCCGCGGGTGGCCAAGCACCGCGCGGAGGCGACGGCCCGGCTGAACGCGGACCTGGACGATTTCGAGCAGCGGGCCGGCGGCCTGCACGTGCTGGCCCGCGGCAGCACCGACGCGTGCGTGCGCAACCAGCACAACTGGAAGATCAAGGACCCGGCCGCGTACGACTGCACGCTGCGCGTGGTGCGCGTCTACAGCTTCGCCGGCGACTTCCGCACCCAGGCGTCCGGGATCGGCGCGGCCCTGCGGCCGGACGGCTGCCCGCCCGGTACGACGAGCAGCACCGACCACGTACTGCGTCAGTACTACGACAAGCTCAAGGACACCGAGGCTTGGGACGGCACCCCGTACGGTCCGGCACACCTGCCCGGCAGCGGCAGCGGCTGTGTCCCCGGCCCTGCCGTCGTGCCGGGGATCGGCGTGGACGGCTGGCTCAGCACCCAGCCCGCACGGCAGCACCTCGACAGGCACGCGACGAACGTCCCGCGGCCCTGCCGGGACGACCTGTGCCGCGTCGAGCCGGTCGACCTGGCCGCGGCGGTGCGCTCCGCGCCGGCCGGCGACGACTGGGTGGTGATCGTCAGCACCGCGAAGACGTACCACTCCGAGCCCTGGGACTAGGAAATGACTTGGGTGCCTTCGCAACAGTAGGGTCTGCTGGATGGAGGAGCTTGATCGCAAGATCGTGGCGTTGCTCTCGGCCGATGGCCGGATGAGCTTCACCGACCTGGGCAAGGCCACCGGGCTGTCGACGTCGGCGGTGCACCAGCGGGTGAAGCGGCTGGAGCAGCGCGGCGTGCTGCGGGGGTACGTCGCTGTCGTCGACCACGGGGCGTTAGGCCTGCCGCTGACCGCCCTGATCGCGATCCGGCCGATCGACCCGTCCCAGCCGGACGACTCCCCGGAGCGGTTGCGCGACGTCCGCGAGATCGAGTCCTGCTACTCCGTGGCAGGCGACTCGTCGTACATCCTCACCGTCCGGGTCGCGACGCCGGCCGCGCTGGAGGAGCTGCTGGCGATGATCCGCGCGAAGGCCAACGTGTCGACGACCACGACGATCGTGCTGTCGACGCCGTACGAACGCCGGCCGCCCGCGATTTGAGGGTTCATTCGTCGCATCTCGTGGTGTCTG
>DASXRB010000198.1:0-2146 GCA_036506875.1 Kribbellaceae bacterium
ATGTCCAACGCGCTCGTGGTCTCCGCCCGCGAGAGCGAGAGCGGCCACCCGCTCGCGGTGTTCGGCCCGCAGGCCGGCTACTTCGCCCCGCAGCTGCTGCTCGAGATCGATTTGCAGGGACCGGGGATCAGCTCGCACGGCGCCGCCTTCGCCGGCGTCAGCATGTTCGTGCTGCTCGGCCGCGGCCAGGACTACGCCTTCAGCGCCACCTCCGCCGGCCAGGACATCGCCGACACGTTCGCGGTCGAGCTGTGCGAGCCCGACGGCACCGCACCGACCCTGAAGTCCATGTACTACCGGTTCCGAGGCGAGTGCCTCCCGATCGATGTGCTGAGGAAGCGGAACGAGTGGAAGCCGTCGCTCGCCGACTCGACCCCGGCCGGTGGCTACACCCTCGTCGCCCAGCGGACGAAGCTCGGCATCATCCGCGACCGCGGTATGGCCGACGGCAAGCCGGTCGCGTTCGCCACGCTGCGCTCGACGTACCAGCACGAGGCCGACTCCGGCATCGGGTTCTCGATGTTCAACGACCCGGCGAAGATGCGTTCCGCGCAGGACTTCCAGCGCGCCGCGTACCACATCGGCTACACCTTCAACTTCTTCTACGCGGACGCCGACGACACGGCCTACTTCAACTCCGGGAGCAACCCGGTGCGGGCGGCCGGCGCCGACTCGAACTTCCCGATCCGTGGCGAGCAGCGCTATGAGTGGCGCGGCTGGGACCCCGACACCAACATGGCCGACTACACCCGGATCGAGAAGCACCCGCAGGGCATCAACCAGGACTACTACACGTCCTGGAACAACAAGCAGGCGCCGAAGTTCCGGGCCGCCGACGACCAGTACGGCTTCGGCGCGATCTACCGGAGCAAGCCGCTCGACGACCGGATCCGGGCCGGCATCGCCGGCGACAAGAAGATGAGCAAGGTTGAGCTGGTCCAGGCGATGGAAGACGCCGGCACGGTGGACCTGCGCGGCGACACGGTGCTGCCGCTCGCGCTCCAGGTGATCGGGGACGCCCCGACCGGCGACGCCGCGCTCGACGGTGCCCTCGCCAAACTGGGGACGTGGGTGACGAACGGCACGCACCGGATCTCGAGCAAGGATCCGAACCAGACCAAGATCTACCGCTACGACGAGGCCGAGGCCGTGCAGCTCATGGACGCCTGGTGGCCGCGGTGGGCGGCGGCGGAGTTCCAGCCGGGGCTCGGTCAGGAGCTGTACGGCGCGCTCACCAACGTCCTCCCGATCGACAACCCGCCGGGCCACGTCGGTTCCGCGTTCCAGTACGGCTGGTACGGGTACGCGAGCAAGGACCTGCGTGCGGTGCTCGGCCAGAACGTGCCGGGCGGGTTCCCCAGCCCGTTCTGCGGTGCCGGCGACCGGGCCGCGTGCCGGCAACTGCTGCTCGACACGCTCCGCCAGGCGATGGCGGTGCCGGCGACCACGCTGTACCCGGCCGACGGCGACTGCAACGCCGGTGACCAGTTCTGCCACGACCAGATCATCCACCGGCCGGTCGGCGGCATCACCCAGGACAAGACCGAGTGGGTCAACCGGCCGACGTACCAGCAGGTGATCGAGTTCCCGGCGCGGCGCGGCGACGACATCGACAACCTGGCGCTCGACCGCCCGGTGACGGTGTCGAGCAACCAGCTCGGCTTCCGCGGGTCGGACGCCGTCGACGGGAACGCCGACACCCGCTGGTCGAGCCGCTGGTGGCACGACCCGGAGTCGATCGCCGTCGACCTCGGCAGCCCGCAGACCGTCAGCCGGACCGTGATCGACTGGGAGACCGCGTACGGCCGGGACTACACCGTGCAGGTCTCCACCGACGGCTCGGACTGGACCGACGTCGCCACGGTGACCGGCGGCAACGGTGGTCGCGACAACCTTACGTTCGACCCGGTCACGGCGAGGTACGTGCGGATCCTCGGAACCGCACGTGGCACGAACTGGGGCTACTCGCTCTACGAGTTCGCGGTCTACAGCCACTGAGCAGCCCCCCTCGCGCGCCGCGTCCCGCCTAACCCCCCGGGCGGGACGCGGCGCCAGGCGGTTGCTGGGCCTCGACACCGGTCCTGGCCCGGCGGAGGCCGCAGGTAAGCAGGTCAGGGCAGGGTTCGGGACTCCCCGATGGCGAGGT
>DASXRB010000199.1:0-1766 GCA_036506875.1 Kribbellaceae bacterium
ACGGCCGGCCGTCGCCGATCACGATCGCCTCCTTGAGGTACGGCGAGGCCTTGAGCGCGTTCTCCATCTCCGACGGGGCGATGTTCTTGCCGCCGGCGGTGATGATGATGTCCTTCATCCGGTCGGTGATCCGCAGGTGCGTGCCGTCCACCCACTCGCCGACGTCGCCGGTGTGCAGCCAGCCGTCGGCGTCGATCGCGCGGGCGGTCGCCTCGGGGTCGCGCCAGTAGCCGGCGAAGGTGCCGGCGTGCCGGGTGAGGATCTCGCCGGTCCGCTCGTCGATCCGCAGCTCGGTCCCGGCGTGCGGCTCGCCGACGGTACCGACCTTGACCCGGCCGGGCAGGTTCCCGGTCGCCACGGCGGTGTTCTCGCTCATCCCGTACACCTCGTGCATCGGGACGCCGATCCCCATGAAGAACCGCAGCACGTCGGGCGCGATCGGGGCGGCACCGGACGCGGCGTACCGGACCTTGCGCATGCCGATCCGGTCCAGCAGCGCGCGGTAGAACAGCACGTACCCGACCGCGTGGACGATCCGGGTGGCGGCGGTGTGCCGGCCTCCTCGTCGTACCAGGGTGTCGGCGATCCGCTCGGCGCGGCGCAGCCAGAAGCGGGCGTGCAGCCGTTTGAGCCAGCCGGCCTGGGCGATCCGGATACTGATGCCGGCGGCAACCTTCTCCCAGATCCGGGGCACCCCGAACAGGATCGTGGGCTGGACCTCGCGCAGGTTGGCCTGCACGGTCTCGATCGACTCGGCGAAGTGCACGCGGACCCCGGCGGCGGCGTTGAACCAGGTGGTGAAGATGCGCTCCGCGACGTGGCACAGCGGCAGGTAGGACAGCGTCACATCGGCCGTGGTGGGCGGCGGTGAGGTGAAGCCGCCGTCCTTGACCAGGGTGGCGATCGCGAACTCGATGTTGGCGACCGTGAGCATCGAGCCCTTCGGCGGCCCGGTGGTGCCGGACGTGTAGACCATCGTGGCGACGTCGGACGGCTCGGCGGCGTCCATCCGCTCGGCGACCGCGTCCGGGTGCTCGGCGCGGTGCCGCCGCCCCAGCGCCAGGAAGTCCGGCCAGGCCAGCAGCCTCGGGTCGTCGTCGTGCCGGTACCGGATGCCGCGCGGCTCCAGGTAGACGATCCGCTGCAGGTCCGGCAGGTCGTCGATGACCGCGAGCGCCTTGTCGAGCTGCTCCTGGTCCTCGGCGACCAGGAGCCTCGCGCCGGAGTGCTTCAGCAGGTACCCGACCTCGGCAATGGGGTTCGTCGGGTACAGCCCGACCGTGGTGCCGCGGACCGCGACGGTGCCCAGGTCGGCGAACAGCCACTCGCGCCGGTTCTCGGAGTGGATGGCGACCCGGTCGCCCGGCTCGATCCCGAGCGCGAGCAGCGCGTGCCCGACCACCTGCACGGTGTCCCAGTACGACGCCCAGCTGACCTCCTGCCAGATGCCGAAGTCCTTCTCCCGCATCGCCAGCCCGCCGGGCGTGGTCACCGCCCGGTCCCGGACCCGGGTGACGATCGTGGTGGTCCGGGTCCGCGGCCCGGCGACGGCGGTCACGGCCGGGCCTCCGCGACCGCGTGCTCCTCGCCGAGGTACGCACGCACCACGTCCGGGTCGGTGGCGACCTCGCGCGGGTTGCCGGTGCGGATCGGCTTGCCGAAGTCGACCACCATGATCCGGTCGGCCAGGTCCATCACCAGTCCCATGTCGTGCTCGACCGTGACCATCGGCAGCCCGAGCTCGTCGCGGATGTCGAGGATGAACC